>JBARUM010000481.1:0-1850 GCA_049645725.1 Maribacter sp. | reverse complement strand
GTATAGCTATTTCTGGGAAATTGACTCAATCTGGCAATCCGTTGTTATTGATAAATCCGCATACCTCATTTTACTTTAGGGGAGAAGTTCATGTAGTTTCAGAGGAGGGATTAAATGCCTATGGTGCGGTAACTTGGGGTCAGTTTTTCGTCTACCAAGGGTTTAATGAAAAAACCGGATGGATGCATACATCTACCTATACCGATGTAATGGATGAATTTAAAGAAACTATTGTTAAAAACGATGATAATTTATTCTATCAATACGGAGAAGAATTGCGACCGGTACAATCATCTGAAATAGTGTTGAAATACCTTGATGGTAAAAAGTTGAAAGAGAAAAAATATCCGGCATATAGAACGCACCACGGACCAATTACCCACGTTGTCGATGGACAATGGACAGCATCTGCCATGATGTGGGAACCGGTAAAAGCATTAGAACAATCATTTGTTCGCTCCAAACAAAGTGGCTATAAAGGTTTTCGTAATATGATGGATATCCGAACGAATTCCAGCAACAATACGGTGTATGCAGATGCAGAGGGCAATATTGCTTATTTCCACGGAAATTTTGTTCCTAAAAGAGATGTTCAATTTAATTATGAACTACCGGTAGATGGTAGTAACCCTAAAACAGACTGGCAAGGCTTACATTCAGTTGATGAGAATATTTTAGTGCTAAATCCAGAAAATGGGTGGATCCAAAACTGTAATTCTACGCCGTATACATCAGCTTTAGAATTCAGTCCTAAGAAAGAAGACTACCCATATTACATGTCAAAAGACCAAGAAAATTTCAGGGGTGTACATGCAATTGAATTATTAACGGATAGAAAAGGATATACTGTAGATAGTTTAATTCAATTAGCCCACGACCCATATTTACCAGCATTTAAAGCATTGATTCCTGGCTTGGTGAAAGAGTATAATTCTCATGATGATAAGAATCCGAAATTAAGGGAGCCTATTGAGATTCTTGAAAATTGGGATTACACTACGGGTGAAAACCAAGTTGCCATGACATTGGCACATTTTTATGGAACAGCAATGGGTAGTAGCGCCAAGCATCCTGAGAATATGAGTGATATGGAGCGCATGACCTATTTTGGTACCCATACAGAAGAATCTTTAAAAATATTCGAAGAAGTAATTGACCAGCTAACGGCTGATTTTGTAACATGGAAAATACCGTGGGGAGAGGTTAATAGATATCAAAGAATTACAGGAGATATCGTTCAACAATTCGATGATACAAAACCTAGTATCCCTATTGGTTTTGCTTCAGGAAGGTGGGGAGCTTTGGCTGCCTATGGTGCGCGTTATACAACAGACGGTGCGAAAAAATTATATGGTACAAGGGGTAATAGTTTTGTAGCTGTTGTAGAATTTGGTGAAAAGGTGAAAGCTAAAAGTATATTGGCTGGTGGGCAAAGCGGTGATCCTTCTTCACACCATTTCGACGATCAAATTGTTCGCTATAAAAATGTAAATTGGAAAGAAGTTCCTTTTTATCGCGAAGATGTTTTAAAAAGAGCACAAGAGACCTATAGACCTGGGAAAAGAAAATAGGTATTTATTGTAGCATTTAAGATGGAATCTGCTGACTTAAACAATGAAGTGTTCCAAAGCCCCAAATTAAGTCTATACAGTTAATACCGATTACTTCTCGGTCAGTAAAACAATCTGCTAATATATTTAATGCAATTCTATCATTGGCATCATTAAAAGTAGGTACTAAGACCGCTTTATTTATACTTAAAAAGTTAGCATAACTGGCAGGCAGTTCTAGCTCTTCAAATATAATTGGTTTTGGCATTGGTAACTCAACAACTTTTAATGGTTTACCAT
>JBARUM010000480.1:0-3776 GCA_049645725.1 Maribacter sp. | reverse complement strand
TGATACTATTTCTTTGATCAATGCCTTTATGCTCCATTCATGTTCGTTCATAAAACGGAGTGCCAGCCAATCCAATAGAGCAGGATGGGAGGGGGGGTCGGATTGTGATCCGATGTCTTCTACGGTAGATACTAAACCTCTACCATAAAGTTGATGCCAAACCCTGTTGACCAGTGTTCTCGCCGTAAGTGGATTTTTCTTGTCCACAATCCATTTGGAAAGCCCTAAACGGTCTTTAGACCAAGAGGAGTTCCATGGGTTTAAACTTTCAGGCGTGTCAGGTAATACGGTATCGGTTTTGGTCAGCCAACTTCCCCTATCAAAGACCTGAGTAGTTCTAGCCATGTAGTCGGGATTTTCGACCATGATAGGTACGGTTTCGGTCTTTGTGTTAAGAAGAGCGATAAAATCCGAGTTTACATTGGACCAAATCGGCTCGTTTTTACCAGGTAGTTCCTCAATAAAACCTATCCAATACAGATTTAAAATATTAACTTCTTTTGCGACGCTATTATTTTGCGTTTCGATATACAAATTTGTTTTATAATTTATTTTTTCCAAAGGAAAAGTAGCAGTTGTATTTTTGGATGTTTTATTAATGGTAAACTGCCCTAAAATTCTGCCGTCCACATCGTTTTCGCGGATAGTCATTTTTGTCCCGTTATAGTGTGACCGGTAATTTAAGTATACCTCGCCGGCATTCTTAGTAAAGGCATTTTCAACGATGAGGTTACCGTTATCCCAAAAAATCACAGATGCATGGTCATCATAAACGCTATTATCAAATTCCTTGAAAAAATGAGCTTTGTAAACCGGTTCGGTAAATTGTAAAAAGTTAGTGTAGGCAGTAATAGTTTTTTCATCACCATGTTTTTTTACCCATTGGATGATACGGTTAACCTTGTTTTGTTGCTCTTCGGAATAGAATTTTAGCACCGGTGATTCTTCCGGCGTGTCCTCATCACGAGAGTTGTTAAAAAATGACAGCAGCTCAAAATACTCCTTGTGTTTAAAAGGATCGTACGGATGGCTATGGCATTGTACACAACCCATAGTTGTGCTCTGCCAAACTTCAAAAGTAGTATTGAGGCGATCCATGACGGCAGCGGTTCTATATTCCTCATCATCGGTACCACCTTCGTCATTGTTCATGGTATTTCTATGAAAAGCGGTAGCAATTAATTGGTCTGTACTGGGGCTTGGAAGTAGATCGCCCGCCAATTGCTCTGTTGTAAATTGGTCATAAGACATATTCTCGTTCAAGGCTTTTATGACCCAATCTCGGTATTTCCAAATAGAACGGCCCATATCTTTCTCATACCCTTTCGAATCTGCATATCTTGCCAAATCTAACCACCAAGTAGCCCATTTTTCACCATAAGTTTTTTGACCTAGTAACGAATCAACTAGCATCTCATAGGAGATTTTGTCATTTTCAAAATCCTCGATAAGCTTTGGGTTAGGTGGTAAACCCGTAATATCCAAGGCCAACCTTCTTGCAATAATATTCTTTTTGGCAGGGGGACTGTGTATTTGTTTTTCATCCTCTAAACGGGCCATGATAAAATAATCAATATCGTTCTGTAAAAATTCAGAAGATGTTTCGGCCGTAAAACTGGCTTCGACGGTTCGCCGTGGCACCGTTACTTTATCAGGAAGTGAATAAGCCCAATGTTCACCCCATTTAGCTCCTTGATCTATCCATCTTGTAAGTAGGTCTATTTCTTCTTCAGCTAGTTGTGGTTTTTCATAAGGCATCCGAAGTTCAGGGTCCTTTTCCGTTAGTCTTCTGATAAACTCACTACCGGATGCATCTCCTCGGATTATGGCCGGTTTTCCGGATTTAGTATCGGCGAAGGCCTCTTCTTCAAAAAGTAGACTGAACCCTCCGTTTTTTTTAACCCCGCCATGACAGGTTATGCAGTTATTGTTGAGAATAGGTTTTATCTGTGTGCTAAAATCTACCTGTTCAGTAGGTTGACAGGAATGAAAAAATAACCCGGCTAAAAGTACGAATAGAGAAACTAGGGATCCTAAAACTACGTTCTTTTTCATAAATGACAATTTAGCAAAGCTTGCTAATCATCATAAATATAAACAAATATAATATTTAAAACACCTTTAGTGGTGCTACGAATTTAGTTCTACAAACAACCCTTCATCAGTTTTGTTTACCTTGGTCAGGCCATGTTTAGCTAATGATTTCATGGATTTGTCCCATTTCTTGCCACTAAGTCCTGCCTTTGATTTTAGTATCCCAAGTTCCAAGGTCCCTTCCGGCTTCAAGAGAGCAAGAATTGCCTTTTCTTCATCGGAAAGTTCTACAGCTTTTTTCTCTGGTCGCATTTGTGGGAAGAACAATACTTCTTGAATAGAAGAATTATTGGTTAACAACATTACCAAACGATCAATACCAATACCTATTCCAGAAGTTGGAGGCATGCCATACTCAAGTGCTCTTAGAAAATCTTGGTCAATGAACATGGCTTCGTCGTCTCCTTTAGCAGAAAGACGTAGCTGTTCTTCAAAACGTTCGCGCTGATCTATAGGGTCGTTCAGCTCGGAATAACAGTTGGCCAATTCTTTGCCGTTTACCATTAACTCAAAACGCTCTGTGAGGGCAGGGTTGTCCCGATGTTGTTTTGTCAAAGGACTCATCTCTTTTGGATAGTCCGTGATAAAGGTTGGCTGAATATAGAAATGTTCACATTTTTCACCAAAAATCTCGTCGATGAGTTTGCCTACACCCATGGTTTCGTCAACTTCCAAGCCTAAATTTTTAGCGGTTTCCCGCAATTCTTCTTCACCCAGGCCGGCGACATCTACACCAGTATGGATTTTTATGGCCTCTAAAATTGGAACCCTTGCATATGGAGCCTTGAACTCAATTTCATTGTCACCTACAGTTACTTTTGAAGTACCGTTAGCATCGATGGCCACTTTTTCAAGGAGCGCTTCCGTAGTGTCCATCATCCAGTTGTAGTCTTTATAGGCAACATACAATTCCATAACCGTAAATTCTGGATTGTGTGTACGGTCCATTCCTTCGTTCCTGAAATCTTTTGAAAACTCATAGACACCATCGAATCCACCAACGATTAATCTTTTTAAATACAATTCATTGGCAATACGCAGGTATAAGGGAATATCCAGTGCATTGTGATGCGTTAAGAAAGGTCTAGCAGCAGCACCACCGGGAATGGGTTGTAGTATGGGCGTTTCCACCTCCAAGTAGCCTTTTTCATTATAAAATTGACGAATACTATTGGTAATTTTAGTACGCTTAACAAAGGTCTCCTTCACGTGAGGATTTACGACCAAATCAACATATCGCTGACGGTAACGCAATTCGGGGTCGTTGAACTCGTCATAGGTATTTCCTTCCGCGTCTTGCTTTGGTAACGGAAGTGGGCGTAAGGCCTTGCAGAGAATGGTAAAGTCTTTTACTAAAACCGTTTTTTCACCAACCTGTGTCGTAAATAGCTCGCCTTCAATACCTAGAATATCCCCCAAGTCCAAAAGCTTCTTAAAAATTTCATTGTATTTGGCATGGTCGTCCGGCGGACAAATTTCATCCCTATTAAAATAGAGTTGTATGCGCCCTTGGCTATCCTGTAATTCTCCAAAAGATGCTTTTCCCTGTATTTTTTTTCTCATTAATCTCCCTGAGATAATCACCTTTTTTCCTTTCTCATAATTTTGTTTGATGCTTTGTGAAGTGGCATTTACAGGGTATAAAGCCGCAGGATAAGGGTCAATACCCATCTCTCGTAATT
>JBARUM010000479.1:0-1680 GCA_049645725.1 Maribacter sp. | reverse complement strand
CAAAAACCCTTGCAGGCGCAACATCGGTTTTTTGCAAATGTGGGCTATGAAACCGTACCCAAGGAAAACGGTGCCCAATGGAAGTTTGATTATACGGTGCACAGTTTAGGGGAGCAGCGATTGCCTAATACTAGTGAAAACCCGCCACAGTTTCGTTTGGGAGAATTTGCTGAAGGATATAGTTTAATGAATGCTCAAGTGACCAAAGTGTTTTCTGAGAAATTTGAAGTCTATCTTGGAGGGGAAAATTTGACTAATTTTAGACAATCAAACCCGGTTTTAGGTGCAGATAACCCCTTTGGCCAGAATTTTGATACGAGTATCGTGTTTGCTCCAATTATGGGTAGAATGTTTTATACAGGGTTCAGATTTAAAGTAGCCCCCTAACTCTCAAAGGGGAAATCTTGTGCGGAGTTATTGAAAAAGTTAAAGAGTAAGAAGTAGAATTAAAATTATACAAGAATGAAAAAAATAGTTTTTACGGTAGTAATGGCATTGTTAACAGGCTTTACTTTTGCTCAGGAAAAGAACAAAAAATTGACCATGGAGGTCGATGGGAAATGCGATATGTGCAAGACCCGCATAGAAAAGGCCGCCTTGGGTGTTAAAGGTGTTAAGTATGCCATGTGGGATATTCCATCGCATGAGTTGTCGTTGATTTTAGATGAGCGTAAAACAGACCCCATGAAGGTGAAAACTGCACTAGTTGCCGTAGGTCATGATACTAAAGAACTTAAAGCTACAGAAGAAGCTTACGAAAGTGTACACCCCTGCTGTAAATATCGCGAGGATAATTCAGACGATAGTGGAAAGCATTGAGGACTATACGACCCGGCAAAATATAAACAGGTTTTATGAAGATCAAACAAGACCTCATGGATTACTTTATGAGGTCGGTATTCGGAATTATATATCAGAATTATTCTTAACGTTAAAATCAAGACAATGAACAAAATACCTATATTATTTGTAGCGTTATTATTTGTTACTGTGGGCTATTCACAGAATAAAGCTGATTTCTTTGCAAAGGCTGATATTTTTTTTAAGACCTATGTGCAAGATGGTAGGTTCGATTATAAGAGCATCAAGAAAAATCCTAGAACATTGAACGAATTAGTTCAATTAGCAAGAGAAATTTCGGTAGACATGGGAAACGCGAGTGAGTTTGAAGCTTTTTGGATTAATGGTTATAATCTTTTGGTAGTTAAGGGAATAGTAGAAAACTATCCCATGGTATCGCCTTTAGATATTTCTGGATTTTACGATGTAACTAAGTACATCATAGGCGGAAAAAGCATTACACTTAATGACATAGAGCATCAGTTGTTACGCAAGGATTTTTCAAAAGACCCCCGATTTCACTTTGTTCTAGTCTGTGGTGGACTTGGATGTCCACCTATTATAGATGAAGCGTATATGCCAAATAGACTGAATGCACAATTAAATCGACAAACTAGAAAAGCATTGAACGATTCTAATTTTATTCAAATAAATAACAATGTTGTGAAGATTCCACAGATGTTTGAATGGTATAGGAGTGATTTCGAACATAATGGTAAGGTGATTGATTTCATTAACAGATACAGATCCGAAAAACTGGCGGCCAGTACAGAAATAACGCACTATCCGCATGATTGGAACTTATATGACATCAAATAAGTTGGAAATTAGTTTGCATAG
>JBARUM010000478.1:0-4086 GCA_049645725.1 Maribacter sp. | reverse complement strand
GGCATAAGGGTGGCTCCCTGCAAATCAATTTCTTGTATGTTTTTGGTTTTTGTTAGAGATGCCAATGCGCCAACATAACTGATTGTATTCCCTTCCACTAGGACCACCCAATTTTCATGAATTTCATTTCCATCAAAAACACGGTCTGGTTTTAACAGCGTTTGTGCAATACTACTAATAGTTACCAATATGCTTATAGCGGAGAATAATGTCTTCATAAATTTGGCTTTTTACGATGTTTGGTACCTTGTTCGTATGCGTAGGTTAGTTTTATTAATATAGGTTCTGCGTACATTCTCCCTAAAAATTGTAAACCCGCGGGTAGATTCCCAGAAGTGAAACCCATGGGTATGGTAAATGCGGGTAGTCCCGTATGAGGAGCAATAACTTGACTATTATCCCCTTTGTATTCCTCTTCAAAATTGGTTACGGTAGCGGGTTTATTATTCCAAGATGGATAAACAAGGGCATCCAAGCCATAGGTGTTCATCATTGTTTCTACGGCGCTCCTAAAAGCTATGCTTCTGACATCTTCATAGATTGTACCGCAAGGAATATCCGGAGTGGCCGTTCGCCCTACCGGAGCATCTTTAAAATAAAGCACACCTTGTTTGGCATAATCAGATTTTGTACCGATTCTAACAATATCATCCAGTGTGGCTATAGTGTCATTTTTTACAAATTCAACCAAGTACCGTTCCAAATCTTGCTTGAACATATCGCACCATTGATTGGTTCGCAATGCCTGAAAATCTGGTATTATAACACTATCGATTACCGATGCTCCTAAATCTTCTAAATCTTGTAAAGAAGTATTAAAGAGGGTAGTTATTTCTGGGTCGGGGTTAGTGTCACTTAGTTGTCTAAGCACTCCTATTCTTGCACCCTTTAATCCATTTTCATCAAGAAATTTAGTATAATCATCCGGTACTTTCCCTCTAGAATAGGTCGTAATGGAATCATTGGGGTCAAAGCCCGAAATAAAATTCAATACTTTGGTTGCATCCTCAACTGTTCTGCACATAGGACCTGCTATGTCATTTCTGAGGTACAACGGTACAATTCCATAACGACTGGTGAGGCCCATTGTACTTCTAAAACCTACCAAAGCATTGTGTGAAGAAGGTCCGCGGATGGAATTTCCGGTATCCGAACCAAGTCCAATAACTCCAAAATTTGCCGCAATAGACGCGCCCGTACCGCCGCTTGATCCAGCAGGTACGTAGTCTGTGTTATATGGGTTAAGTGTTGTACCTGCAGTTGAACTTTCCGTATGCATTGGGCTAAACGCCCATTCCGCCATATTGGATTTTGCTATGATAATTGCCCCGGCATCAATCAATTGCTGAACCATGGTAGCATTGCTGTCAGGTCTAAAATCTTTAAGTGCTAACGCCCCAGCAGTGGTGGGCATACCCATAGTGTTAAAATTATCTTTTACGATTAAGGGGATACCATGGAGCGGAAGTAATTTCCCGCTGGATTTATATTCATTATCCAATCTTTCGGCATCTGAAATCGCGTTGGGGTTAATAAACGTTATTGCGTTAATAGCGCCATTCTGTTTTTCGATACGCTGTAAATATGCCGTTACTAATTGGACGCTTGTATAATTCCCCGCAAGAAAATTAGAATGAATTTCACCAATCGTAAGTTCGTCTAGATTTATTTCCTCAGTTTTTTGTGGGACAGGCTTTTGTTCTTGTTTACAGTTAATAAGGCTTAGAAAACAGATACATAATAGTACTTTGTTCATTTCTATTACGATTTCAATTTTTTGCAGCATTTTCAGCAATTACCTTCAATTTTTCATCAATTTCTACCTTTGAAATCCATTCGCCCTTTAAAAACACTCCAGAAATTTGTTTTAAGGCGGTAAGGCTCTCTAAGGGGTTGGAATCAATAAGTAAAAGGTCGGCAGTCAACCCTTCCCTTACTTCGCCAAAAACATCTTGCATATTAAAGAAAATAGCAGGATTTACAGTGCCGGACCTCAGTATTTCGATAGGTTTCATGCCTGCTCCCAACATTCCTTGTATTTCATGGTGAATTGAGAAACCAGGTACGTTAAATAGTTGCGGTGCATCCGAACCAAGGAGCATGCCATGACCGTTATCACTCAGTTTTTTTATAAGTTGCTTTCGGATGCTATCAAAACGTTGCCATTGCTGTGGGTTGAAGTCTTCCTGGACCATATAGCGTTCTTTTACGTTTTTCCAATTTTCCAATGTTACCTTTTGCATGTACTGCATTTCGGGTTGTTTTAAAAGTTCATCCGCAGTAATGGGAGCAAACCAACGTTCGAACAAACTTTGGGTAGGCACGATCCAAACTTCATTTTCATTGGCCATTTGCACCAATTCGTCTATAGTTTCAGTATCTGCTAAAGGGGTAAAAGCATAGCCAAAAAAACCATTTTCTGATGGGTCTACATTTTTTGAAGCTGGCACTAAACCCTCTAAAAATCCGTCTACATGGTCAATGGAAGCATACTTGCTTTCAAGTGCATGGCGTATACCTACATCAACAGGCACGTGACCTGAAAACGGAATGCCCACCTCGTTTGCCGTTTTTACAATCTGGTCAAAAATATCCAATTGAATACCTGGATGGATTTTTAAAAAATCGTAGCCTTCGTTTTTATAGGTAGTGACTTTTTCGGCAGCTTCTTCCATACTGGTAACGGAGCTTCCATTTAAGGACGGACTTGACGTAAAAATTCTTGGACTCAAAAGTTCTCCTGTTTTAGCTTTCTCCCTAAGCTCTAGATGCAAAGGGTGTCCCAGCATACCTCTAATGGTAGTGATACCGTTAGATACGTAAAGAAATAGGGTTTCTTCTATTCTTTCCCTACTCGTAGTAGGAGCGGGAATGTGCGCATGCATCTCCGTTAATCCGGGCATCAAGTATTTTCCAGTACCATCAATTACAGCTAGATAATCAGAAGCATTCTTAGGGGAAGTATCAATTGATTTAATTTTACCAGAATCAATAACTACTTGTTGATTTTCCACAAGTTCACCTGATCTAACGTCTACAATAGTTACCTTTTGAATCAAAGTTGCAGAGGGAGTTTTCTTTTTTTGTGATTGCCCACAGGATATAAGTAGTGTCAGACCTAAAAGGAGATGTATTTTTTTCATACTATGAATTATTTAGCAATTGTTGATTCAAGTAAGGTCTCTAATTCTGAAATGGAAAAGTGCTGACCTGTTTTGATTACTGTATGTATATCCTGGGTATTTGTAATTTTATCTAAGGGATTACCGTTTAGGAGTACCAAGTCGGCTATTTTATTTTTTGTCAGTGTCCCATAATCAGAGTGCTTCTTAAGAAATTTTGAGCCGTTATAGGCCGAAGTTCGTAAGGCGTCTAAAGGCGTAATGCCATTGGCCACCATTTCCTCTAATTCTTTGTGTAATGATATACCCGGATAAGTATAGGAATTAAAGGCGCCGCTATCGGAACCGGATAACAGTCCAACTCCTGCATCATTTAAGGATTTTGCCAATTGACCAAAAAAGGAATCTAACCGTTTTCTGTTTTCAATGGCTTCCTTGCTGGAGTTTGCAACTCTGTTTATTCTCCCTTCATAGGTTTTAATAATACCATTGGTCATATATTTTAAGTAGGCATCATTGGTATGATTTTCCTCATCCAAATAGCTCAATGTTTTTCCAATATGCAGTGTAGGTACTACATAAACATTGTTCTGGACCAAAGAGGTGAAGGTTTTATTTGCCGTACTATCAGTATAGCTTTGCATCAACAAAGGCATCGCCTCCCAAAAAGCTATTTCTCCTGATTTCATTTTGTTAGTAACGGAAACCTCGTCTGAGGAACAGCCTTTCATAATATAATAAAGGTGCTCTATGGCATCAATACCAGCCTCTACGGTTTCATTAAGTGTAACTGTAAAAGGCATATGCCCAGAAGTGATTAATCCTCTTTTTTCTGCCGCTTGTATTGTTGCTAGGTAGTTTTCTCCGGAAATTCGGCTATCATATAGTTTCACAAAATCTACGGGTATTTCCTCTAAGGAGTCAAGTGCTTTTTGAATATCAACTTCGTTCTCCACTTGTAAGG
>JBARUM010000477.1:0-5581 GCA_049645725.1 Maribacter sp. | reverse complement strand
GTCCCGACCCCACTTTCACCTCCGCCAAGAATGACCAATAGCCTCATTTTAGCGTACTTTTAAAGTCACTATGGTAACCACAGCCAACATGATTCCAACAATCCAAAAACGAGTAACGATTTTACTCTCATGATACCCCTTCTTCTGGTAATGGTGATGCAATGGGGACATTAAAAAAATACGTTTTCCTTCGCCCGTTCTTTTCTTGGTGTATTTGAAATAGCCCACCTGTAATATCACCGATAAATTTTCAATAAAAAAGATCCCGCACAAAAAGGGAATCAGCAACTCTTTCCGAACGATTATCGCGATTACGGCAATCACTCCGCCAATAGTTAAACTCCCTGTATCTCCCATAAATACTTGGGCAGGAAATGTATTGTACCATAAAAAACCCACTAATGCTCCAACAAATGCTGTAATGAATACGAGTAATTCCCCAACTCTAGGGATATACATGATATCCAAGTAATCAGAAAAAATAATGTTACCGGACACCAATGCAAATACGCCAAGCGTAAAGACAATGATTGCAGAAGTTCCGGCAGCAAGACCATCGATCCCATCAGTAAGGTTGGCACCATTAGATACCGCGGTAACTATCAATATGACAATAGGAATAAAAATAAGCCAAGCATATTCCCTTGCGCCGTCTCCAACCCACCCAATAAAATCTCCATAATCAAATTCATTGTTCTTGATAAAAGGAATGGTAGTCATTGTTGATTTTACTTCCGACCCAGGTACTAATTCTACTTTATAATCGTTAGTTATCGTTGTCTTGGAGTGATTTCTCATAGTGACCTCTGGGTGAAAATAAAGTGTCGCCCCAACAATCAGTCCCAATACGATCTGCCCTAGAACCTTAAACCTACCTTTTAAGCCTTCCTTGTTTTTTCTAAATACTTTAATGTAGTCATCTAAGAAGCCGATTACACCCATCCAAATTGTAGTGAAAATCAATAGGATGATGTAAATATTATCCAGTTTTGCAAATAGTAAAACAGGAATCAAAGTGGCCAAGATTATAATAATACCACCCATAGTAGGAGTACCTGCTTTTTGTTTTTGACCTTCTAGACCTAAATCACGAATGGATTCACCAACCTGTTTTTTTTGTAGAAAAAGTATAATACGCTTACCATAAGCCGTAGCTATAATCAATGAAAACAATATGGCCATACCGGCACGAAAAGTGCTAAACTGAAACAAACTAGCTCCAGGCAACTGATATTGTTTTTCAAGATATTCGAACAGGTAGGTTAGCATTTCTTCTTAAGTTCAAGTTCTAGTGTCAAGTTCAAAAAAACGTAATGACACTTTATCCATTAGTTTTAGGTTCATTATTTATCCAAGCTTTGTAAAAGCTCCTTTACTATTTTAAAATCATCAAAATCCACCCTTTTCCCATTGGTTTCCTGATAGGTCTCATGCCCTTTCCCGGCAACTAGGATAATATCATTAGCATCAGCCAGTTGGCAAGCAGTTTTTATTGCCTGTTCCCTATTTTCGATGGATAATATTTTCCTAACATTCTGTGGTTCAACTCCAGACTCCATTTCCGAAATAATTCTAGTTGGAGATTCTGTTCGCGGATTGTCTGAGGTAAAAATTATTTTGTTACTCATTTCCGATGCGATATTGCCCATTACCGGACGCTTAGATCTGTCTCTGTCGCCACCACACCCCACAACGGTGATGACGTTTTCATTTCCAGTTCTCAATGTGTTGATTGTCTCAAGCACATTTTTTAAAGCATCCGGCGTATGGGCATAATCAACAATAGCCGTAATTTTCTTTTTCGATATATAGTATTGAAACCTTCCGTCTACATTGTCCAATTCGCTTAGTAGGCGTAGGGTTTCCAGTTTTTCTAATCCAAGTAAATCAGCGGTAGCATAAATCGCTAGCATATTATAGGCATTAAAATGACCTATTAATTTTGTCCAAAGTTCATTGTCATCAACCTTTAATAATTGTCCGTCGAACTGATTTTCTAAAATCTGTGCTCTATAGTCAGCATAGTTTTTTAAGGCGTAAGTATATTTTCTTGCACCCGTATTCTGCAACATCACTAACCCGTTCTTATCATCTATATTGGTAAGTGCAAAGGCCTTCTTAGGCAAATTATCAAAGAGAATTTTTTTTGTGTCCCTGTATTCGGCAAAGGTCTTATGATAATCTAGATGGTCATGGGACAGATTTGTGAAAATGGCACCTTCAAAGACTAAACCTTCCGTTCTTTTCTGATGAATTCCGTGGGAGCTTACCTCCATAAAAGAAAATTCCACTCCTGCATCGTTCATTAAACTGAGATGCTCATTTATGGTTAAGGCATCTGGGGTGGTATGGCTTGTTTTATATTCTTTGTCATCCACCATGATTTTAATAGTAGATATTAGGCCAACCTTATAACCTGCTTTTTTGAAAAGTTGATATAGAAGACTGGCTACCGTAGTTTTACCGTTGGTACCGGTAACTCCTATTAGTTTTAAGTTTTTAGAGGGGTTCCCATAAAAATTGGACGCCATAATGGCCAGTGCCTTATTTCCGTTATCCACCTCAACATACGTAATACCATCTACCATTTTATCTGGCAACACTTCACAAATGATTGCCCTAGCCCCTGCATTACTGGATTTTTCAATATACTCGTGCCCATCGGTCAAGGTTCCTTTAATGGCTACAAAAACATCATCCAGCGAAACTTTTCTAGAGTCGAAACATATGGAGTTGATACTACAATTTGTAGCACCACTAACAGCGGTTAAACTGACCCCAAATAATATGTCCTTTAGTATCTTCATGAAAGCTCCAAGACTATTTTTTTGACTTTTTTAATATCCGTACCTTTTGTTATGGACTGACGACGGACCGTACCATTGCCCTTTACCTCAACTTCTAGCCCAAGATTCTCAAGAATAGAGACGGCATCCATGCCGCTCATCCCCTGCACATTGGGAACCTGGTTGTATTTCTTTTGGGCATCTGCAAAATATCCTTGGTAATTTTCCTCCAACCCTTCCATCATAGTCTCTTTGGCCTCTACTTCATCAATCAATGGAGAGGTAGCGTATACTTTTTGGGCAACAGATTTGAAAACGGGACCGGAAACATCCGCTCCGTAATAGCCTACACTTTGATCCGGTTCATGGATAACGACTATGCAGGAATACTTAGGGTCATCCGCAGGGAAATAACCCGCGAATGTGGAAATATATTTTAATTTATCCGGGTCTTTTGAAACGTAATTCTTTTGTGTAGTTCCTGTTTTTCCGGCCATTGAAAAATTTGCGGAATACAGGCCATGGCCTGTGCCGTGCTTTTTCTCCACTACGTTTTTAAGTAATTGCTGTACTTTCTTTGCGGTCTCCTTGGTACAGATTGCGCTATTCAATACCTCCTTGTCAAATTTTTTGATGGTCTTATTCCATTCCTTTACTTCTTTAATCAATCTAGGCTTGATTAATTCACCGTCATTGGCAATTGCATTATAAAAGGCCAGTGTTTGCAAAGGTGTAAGTGCCACTTCGTAACCATAAGCCATTTGGGCCAATGATAGACCGGACCAACCTTTATCACCTGGGTATCTTAAAATTGGCGTGCCTTCTCCTTTAACCGGAAGCCCTAATTCTTTATGAATACCCATGCTCATTAGGCGATTAACATATCTCTCCGGGTCTTCCTTATAATTATTATGGATAATTTTGGCAAAAGCAACATTAGAAGAAACCTCAAAGGCCTTTGATATTGTTATCTCACCATGACCGCCACGTTTGGTGTCTTTAACTCTATGCTTATAAATACGCCACGATCCTTTTTCAGTATCAACAACGGTACTTGTATCAATAACTTTATCTTCTAGGGCGGCAACTAAATTGACCAATTTAAAAGTAGAGCCAGGTTCATGAGATTCGCCTATGGCATAATTTAAGCGCTCATAATATTTTCCTTGAGATGTTCTGCCCAGATTGGAAATAGCTTTTACCTCTCCGGTCTTGGTTTCCATTACGATGACCGTTCCATGATCGGCCTTATAGTATTCCAATTGTTTCAACAGTGCATGATGTGCAATATCCTGTATATTAATATCAATCGTAGAATAGACATCATAACCATCCTTAGGCTCAATTATATTATCGTTCCCTATAGGTTTCCATTGTCCTTTGGCTATTTTTTGTTTTAACCGCTTGCCGGCAATACCGCGTAAATACTCACCAAAAGCACCTTCCATTCCTACGCGGGTACGATATCCATTCTCATCTACTCGTTCATATCCCACACTACGCTCGGCAATTTTCCCTAAAGGATGTTCCCTTTTGGTCTTTTGCTCGATGACCAGTCCTCCTTTAAATGGTCCCTTATTAAAAAGCGGCATTTCCTTGACCGCTATAAAGTCTGAATAATCCAAATTGCGTGCTACGAGGGCATATCTATTTTTGTTTGCCTTTGCTTTTCGAAGTAACTGCTGATAGTATGAAGAAGTATTACCTAATAGTTTAGACAAAGCGTCCGATAAAGGTTTCACATTTTCCTTAAAATCCATATCCTTTACGGTAACCGCATCAAAACGAATCGTGTATTTGGAAACGGAAGTGGCCAACAAACTACCATCATCCGAATAAAGGTTACCTCTATTTGGTTCTATCGTAAACATTTTAGTGGTACGCGTTTCAGATAAAGCCATATACTTCTCCCCATCCACCACTTGAATGGAAACCAGTTTAAACAAGACAATTCCTGCAAAAAGCACCAATGCGCCAGCTACAAAATATAATCGTGTTAGTATGCTTTTATCTGTTGCGGGCATTCTTACTCAGCTTTATTTAAGGATTTTACCATAATTTTCTTTGGAGGTGTCTCAGAAGGATACAATTCTTTAGCGGCCACCGTACCAGTAATAGTAGACTCCAATTTCAAACGTTGAACGTCTGAACGCGCATCCACGAATTCACTTCTCAATTCCTTTACTTCTTCGTTCAAGGCGGCAATCTTATGTACTTTTTTATCTGCACTGTGCGAACTACTGATCATTACGGCTGCTAAAAAAGAGGCGAAAATGATAAAAAGCCAATTCTTTGGGGCGTCACCGCTAACCAAAAACTTCCCTTTTAAAATGTCCAATATTCCTTTTTTCATGTGTTCTGCTTATTTATAATTTTTCCGCTATCCGCAATTTTGCACTTCGCGCTCTATTATTCAATTTTATTTCTTCCCTAGATGGCACTAACAATGGTCCTATCTTTTTTAAGGGAACATCTATATTCCCGTAAAAGTCTTTTTCTGGCTCCCCTTCAAATTGCCCGGCCCGTATAAAGCGTTTCGCCAAACGGTCTTCTAGGGAGTGATAACTAATGACGCTTAATCTCCCTCCCTTATCCAAAAGCTTTGGAACTTGTTTTAAAAATTCCTTGATGACCTCTATTTACTGATTTACTTCTATGCGAATGGCCTGATAAATCTGGGCCAAAATCTTATGTCTCTTATGTTCTGGCAAAAACTTTTTCAAGACCAACTTTAATTCCTCCGTTGTCTTTATCTTCTCGCCTTCACGCTGCTGTAAAATCACATTTGCCATGGC
>JBARUM010000476.1:0-2473 GCA_049645725.1 Maribacter sp. | reverse complement strand
TTACCCTTGGAATCACTAATAGTTCTGTCTGACGTCCATTTACGTACCTAAATCCGTCCTCACCGAAAAACCCCGCTTCTTCTAGCATAATTCTAATGTCCCTGTTCCATTCTGGGATAGTTATTGTTGTATTCAGTTCAATGGCATAAACTGTATTTGGGTTCAATGGATAATTTTCACCATCGTCTTTCATTACTCCCTCCTGAGAATCCCACATACCAATGGTTGTTCCTGCCGAGTGACCGTAAAGACCCAGAGGGTGGGTATAAATAGAAGGTCTAAGCCCAGCCTGCTTAGCTTCCGCCAAAGATTTGGCCAATATTTGATTGCCCGTTTTCCCTTTTATCATATTAGAGGTTAAAAAATCCTGAACCTTATTCCCATCCTTAAGTCCATTTATTAAAAAGTCAGGTGCCGATTTCTCTTCAGGTTTCAATACATATGCTAATTCCTGACAATCTGTATTCAACCTTAGATAGGTAATTCCAAAATCACAATGCAATAAATCGCCAGGAAGTATGACCATATCATCCGGACGACCCGAAAATGAATACAAATGACTCACCAATTTATCTTTAGAGCGTTGGACATCTACAGTAGGATGAAACCAGGTTTCCAATCCCAAATCAGTTACTTTTTGCCGCATCCACCATTCTACCTCTGTCGTAGTGGTTACTCCTGGGGTAATTACTTTCTCTGAAAAAGCCTCCGCAATTATGTCATGGGTTATGTCAACCAATTGATTGTAGATGACCATTTCCCTTTCTGTACGGGTTTCTATCCATCTTACCGCCAACTGCTCGGCAGAAACTACCTTGGATTGATACTTTTTAGGCAAATTAGCCATGAATTCATCATAATCAGTTTTATCCAAACCATCCGCTATATTGTGGTCTTTCGAAAAATTTAGTCCTATTTTTTTAGGATTACGCTCTTCTATTAATTGCATTAACCTTTTCCATTGGTTTGGCTCCTTTTCTTTATCCCATGCGGAAACAATACTCTCACCCACATTGTAACGCGCCACTGCCAATTTCTCAATGGTATCCTTGCCCCTATCACGATAAAATAAAAGTATGGTTCTTCTTCTGGCATTCAACCACTTTGCAGGCAACATGGTGCGTATGACCGGATCTTCATTGTACTCCCTAGAAATAACAATCCACATATCTATATCAGCTGTGTCCATAAGGGCTGGAAGAAGGTTATTAAAACGGTTAACTAAAATTTCGTCGACTACTTGGGCTCTCTGCCATTCTGGGAGAATTTGCTGAGATTGCATGATTTGAAAGCCAATGAGGAATAATATAAAGAATGTTTTTTTCATAAGATTATTTTCTGATTTCAAAATACAAAATAAGAAAACTCCTGATTACTTCCTTAAAAATTGAAGTCTAATTAAAAAGTGATTTGAGGGTTTCAGTTCGATCAATTTTACCATTCTTGGTAACGCTAAACCCGGAACTTATTAAAACCTCTTTTGGAATTTGATATTTAGTGAATCCGTTTACACTTCTTATACCGTCCCATAGCATTCCTTGGTCAACTTCTCCCTCTATTACTAAAACTATCTTTTGCCCTAATAGTTCATCTGGAATACCGGCAATAAAATATCTGTTTTTAAGTAGGGGCGCTAACAAGGTCTCAATTTTTTCTGGAATTAATTTAACCCCGCCAGAATTAATAATATTATCATACCTCCCTACCCACTCAAATTCTGTTTCTGAAATTAAATTCACTATATCATTAGTAACTACAGTACTTTCGGTAATATTGGGCGCATCAATTACAAGGCAATCTCTAGAATCAGTTTTTATAACAATATTCGGCAAGGTTTTAAATGGCAAGTCTTTTTTGAAATTTACTTGCCTTACCGCAATATGGGTAATAGTCTCGGTCATACCATAAGTTTCAAAGATTTTTGTTTTTTTATGTTGAATCCTTTCTTTTAAACTTCTTGATATGGGAGCACCACCAACAATTAACTGCTTAATAGTATCGATTTGATTGATTGAATTTTCCAACTGCAACGGCACCATGGCCGCAAAATCATATGCTATCTTGCTATCCAATAAGGGCTTTGAAACGGGAGGGACACATTCTAATCGAAGCCCCAAGACCATTGCACGTACCAACATCATTTTACCAGCGATAAAATTTGATGGTAAACAGTGTACTGCACTATTTCCAGAAACTAAATTAAAATAACGACCAGTGGCGATTGCCGAATTAATCATGTGTTCTTTTTTGAGCACAATGGATTTTGGTTCTCCAGTTGAACCCGAGGTGTTTACTTTTATAAATTCATTTTGAGATGTCCAATCAGAAAGGAAAAGACCTATTTCTCTTTCAAAAGGCTCCCCTTCCTTTATATAATCATACGCGAATTCCTTTAATTCATTCTTATTGAATGTGGATCCGTTCAAGGAAAACCCGGGATGAATATCAATTGGTTTCAATTGTTGTTGTATTA
>JBARUM010000475.1:0-2759 GCA_049645725.1 Maribacter sp. | reverse complement strand
AGATACTGGTGCAATAGGTATAAATAAAGTTCAAGAAAAGGATGTTGTATTGGATATTGCGAATGCCATTTTGAAGCTAAATAATGAATTGGATAAACCTTTGGATATTTATTTAACCAGGTATACTGATACGCTTATTTCTTTATCTGACAGAACTAAGTTGGCCAAAGCTTTAAAAGCGGATTTATTTGTGTCCTTGCATTTCAATCATTCTGATAATCCGGATGCGAGAGGGGTTGAAGTTTATGCTTCACAAAAGGAAACAAACTACTCTAAAGAATCTATTTATATAGGTTATCAAATTGAAAAAACACTTTGCAAAGCTATAGGCTATGAAAGTAGAGGTGTGAAGTTTGCAAACTTTCAAGTACTACGTGAAACTATTGGCTATTGTACTTCGGTTCTTTTGGAACTGGGTTTTTTGAGTAATGGGGATGAAAGCAGTTATATTTCTGCTTCTAGGAATATCAAATTAATTGCCTTCGCCATTTTATTATCTATTAAAAACTAATACTATTATGAAAGATATATTTTTAGAGTTGACAAAAAGTTTAAAAGCTATTGTACTACAATTTATTGCAGAAGTAGTTTTATTATATAAGTCTTTTAGAAACTAGACTACTGCCATTTGTTTCTAGCAGTTCTATTAATCAAATAATTGCTATATTAAATATTATATATTTAAGTGTTTGCTTAAATAATAAAATAATGTAACTTTGCTTTATGGACAATAATTCTTGCATAAGACAACAAGCCGATTTAGAACAAATTAATCGTTGCAAAGACACGGTTTCGGAATTAAACGAATCGTTCGACTATTTGGCGAATGGACTTTCATTAGTTGGGAATAGCGTAAGACTTAAAATACTATACCTACTCTTTGAAGAAGATAGGCTTTGCGTTTGTGATTTAAGTGACATTCTTGGAATGAATATTTCTGCCATTTCTCAACATTTGAGAAAAATGAAAGACCGAAACTTGTTAGAAACAGAAAGGGATGCTCAAAGTATTTATTACTCATTGACCGCTGAATATGAAAAACTACTCAATCCGTTTTTCGCAATACTTGATAAGAACAAAGTTTTAGAAGCAATATGAAAAGTGAAAATAAATTAATTGGAGCAGGCTTGCTAACTGCAATTACAGCTTCCTTATGCTGTATTACGCCTGTTTTGGCTCTTATCGCAGGAACAAGTGGGATTGCTTCAACATTCTCTTGGATAGAACCTTTTAGACCTTACCTAATCGGGCTTACAATTTTAGTTCTTTGTTTTGCCTGGTATCAAATGCTAAAGCCTAAAAAGGAAATCGATTGTGAATGTGAGACAGACGAAAAACCAAAATTCACACAGTCCAAAACTTTTTTAGGAATTATAACTGTATTTGCAATAGTAATGTTGGCATTTCCATACTATTCAGGAATTTTTTACCCAGACACGGCAAAACACATTATCGTAGTAGATAAATCGGATATTAAAACAACTGAATTTAAAATTAGTGGAATGACCTGTGCGGGTTGTGAGGAACACGTAAACCACGAAGTAAATAAACTCAGCGGAATCGTGAGCTCAAAAGCATCATACGAAAGTGGAAATGCAATCATTGAATTTGATAAAACCAAGACCAATGAAGCGGAAATTGAGAAAGCAATTAATTCTACAGGTTATAACGTGACCGACAAAAAAGAAAAATAATGGAAACTATATTGACATCTGAAATAACTTGCCCAAACTGCGGACATAAAAAAGTAGAAGAAATGCCAACGGAATCCTGTCAATTCTTTTATGAATGTGAGAGTTGCAAAACGGTTCTAAAACCAAATGAAGGAGATTGTTGTGTTTATTGTTCTTACGGAACTGTGCCTTGTCCGCCGATTCAAGAAAACAAAAGTTGTTGCTGAAAAGACAATACTCTAAAAAATGATATATTAGGAAAATGCAAACGGAAGAAGAAATCCTAAAAATAAAAAAAGTAAAAAACACCGCAGTACGAACGGTTGTTCTGCGCCATCTTTTAAGCCTAGAAAAAGCTCAATCATTAAAGGATATTGAAAATGCGCTGCCCTATACGGATAGAAGTTCTATTTTCAGAACACTAAAAACATTTGAGGAAAACAAAGTTATCCACAGCATTGAAGATGGCTCTGGAATGACCAAATATGCAGTTTGTGCGGAAGGCTGTAACTGCGACCCAAAAGATTTGCACTATCATTTTTATTGTACTAACTGCGACAAAACGTTTTGTCTTTTCGACGTTCCTATTCCCAATATTCAACTTCCAAAAAATTTCAAGTTGCAACAAGCAAATATGGTCGTGAAAGGCCTGTGCGACAACTGCAACAGATAATCTTTGCAATCGAGTTGCGGTAAATGCTAAATACATTTGCAATATTCTTAAAAACCAGAATAAGCAAATGAAAAAAGTATTTTTAAACACATTATTTTTAATGTTATCAATTATATCATTCGCACAAACGAGTGATATTTCCATTTCTGTGAGCGATGCCGAAACAGATGGGCCATTATTGGGAGCGACTGTATATTTTGAAGAATTAGAGAAAGGAGCAGTAACAGATTTTGACGGAATTGCCACATTTACAGAAATCCCAAATGGAAACCAAACCGTAAAAATTTCATATGTAGGTTTTAAAACCATTGAAACCACTATTGAGGTTGGCACAAAAAAAGAGTTCTCTTTCAAGCTCGAATCGGGAGGAAATGAATTGGATGAAGTCGTAATACAATCTTCAAGAAGTACAC
>JBARUM010000474.1:0-1558 GCA_049645725.1 Maribacter sp. | reverse complement strand
TAGACGTATATTCTCTATTGCGCTGGGGGCTTTTGGTGCTGGAATTGCCTTTTCCACCAAGGGGCAAATTGCGCTATTGGTCATCGGCTTACCGTTGTTATGTCATATATGGTATACTCGAAAATGGAAAGTTTTTCTAAATTGGAAGGTGATTTTTGCATTGTTGGTTTTTGGTATTACCATTGCTCCAATGTTATATGCCTATTATCATCAATTTGATTTACACCCCGAGAAGATAATAAGAGGTAAATCTGACAGGAGCGGTATCTTCTTTATTTTTTGGGAACAGAGCTTTGAAAGGTTAAGTGGTGAGGGTATTGGTAAGAATAGTAGTGACTATTTTTTCTTCTTCCATACTTTTTTATGGGTTTTTATACCATGGACCGTTATAGCCCTAGTGGCATATTGGAGCAGAGCTAAGTCTTTTTTCAAACTCAAATTCGTCCAAAACTCAAAATATGAATTCTTACCTCTTGGAGGAATAACCTTTGTTTTTATTCTTATAAGCTTTGCGCAGTTCAAATTACCCCACTATCTTAATGTCACCATACCCCTATTCTCAATTTTAACGGCCTCATATCTTTATGAAATTTTCCGGTTTGATAAAAAGAAGACTATTAGGCTGCTCTTAAGATGTCAATACTTTATACTTGGAATCGTATTTATAGCTTGCTCTTTAATTTGTTTTTTTGTTTTTAGACTAACAACACTCTTGGCATATGTAGTTCTAATAATTGCGGGAATTATTGTCATTTACTACGCTTTAAAAAGGGAAGGGCGCTATATGCGTTTAATAACTATTTCAGTTTGTGCATCACTGTTACTAAATACTGTTCTTAATTTACACTTTTACCCTAATCTCCTGAATTATCAAGGTGGTTCTTCAATGGCCAAATTGATAAAGGAAAACAATGTGCCAGTTGATAATATCTATAAAATTGGAGAGGATTATACTTGGGCTTTGGACTTTTATAACAAGAACCCAGTGCAATTATCCGATCTAGAAATGATTAAGAAAGCAAAGGATGTTTGGGTATATGCCAATATGAAAGAATTAGAAGAGTTAAGAACCGCCGGTATAGATTGGGATAAGCAATATTCTGTAAAACAATTTAGAATTACCCGGTTACAGGAAAAGTTTTTAAACCCGAACACTAGATACAAAGTCCTGAATGAAATGTATTTGGTACACGTCTATTAACTTATTTATACTCATTATTCTTAGTTTGTTTGATTCACCTTGGCATCTACTTGCAGCATGATTTTCTTAAAGTGATACCAAACTCCTATTAAGGATATTAGTGCGGTTATTAGAAAGAAAACAACACTAATACTAACCGAAATATTCTCGTTCAAATTCAAAAAGGTAGCACCATAGAAAAAAGTAACCTCTCTGCTGCCAATGCCCCCAATAGTAAGTGGTAAAACAGATACGATGGAAGAAATTAGAAAAATAACCAAATATGCCAAGTGATCTAACTCAATTCCAAGGGCTTTCATAATAAACCAAACGGAGGCCAATTGAGCTAGTTGTAATAGCGCTGAATACCATATGGAT
>JBARUM010000473.1:0-2346 GCA_049645725.1 Maribacter sp. | reverse complement strand
CCTAAATTCTCTGCTTTCTTTTTTGCATTATCCATAGCTTTTTTGGCATCGTCGCCTAAATCTTTATTTTCTTCTGACATGTGCTTTGTTTTGGTGGTTAAAAATGAACCTAAATGTAACAAATAATTCTATATCAGAGAAAAGCTTTGTCAATTGGTTCCCAGAGTTCTAACTTGTTACCGTCCGGGTCTAATATCCAACCAAATTTACCATAACTATATTCCTCTATTTCCCCAACCACGGTGACGCCTTCTTCCTTTAAAATCTTAAGCAATTCTACTAAATTTTCCACTCTAAAGTTCATCATAAAGGAAGACGTGCTCGGTTTGAAATATTTCGTATCATAGTTCATGGGGCTCCATTGTGTGGAACAATCATTACCTTCTTTGTCTTTCCACCAGAACGTACATCCGTAATGATCCGTTTTTAATCCTAAATGAGTGCTATACCAATCCTTAATTTTGCTCGGGTCTTTGGTCTTAAAAAAGAATCCACCCAGGCCAGTTACTCTATTTTTCATGATATAAGTGTTTTGTAGTTATGCTTTCACATCAAATTAAGTGTTCTAGCGTTTTATAATTTTCTCGTACAGGCCGATCCAATCGTCGGTGGACATTTTTGTACGGAGTAGAGCTATTAGTTCATAAGGGATATCATCCATATATTTAAAGCGTACACAGCTTTTGCCCATATCCAATTTTCGTTTGCAATGTTGTGGGTATTCTGCCACGAACCAATCCAATAGCTTTTTGTTTGCATAAATTCCGGAATGGTACAGCGCCACAAAGTTCTTTTGGGAAGCCAGATTAATAAAAGGCAACGGAAGCTTAGACTCACAATGATAACCTTTTGGGTAAATGGTGTGAGACACTACATAGCCCAACATATCATAGCTCATTTGTTCTTCAAAACCTTTTGGTAGATTATTGAGGATAGTTTCCCTTATTTTGGAAACTATAGGTTTTCTACTTTCGGGGATTTGTACTATATATTTTGCCGGAGAACCTGCTTTGTAATTCATTTTATAAGTGTTGATCTATTAGAATGGGATTTCCGTCGGGATCAATTAGAACAAAGCTTGCAGGTCCGGATGTGGTTTCATCTGCTTCTGTTTCTATTTTAATACCCTTACTATTAAGTTGTTTCTGTAATTCCCTTACATCCGTATAGGATTCCAACGCATTAGCATTTGAGTCCCATCCGGGATTAAAGGTCAATATGTTTTTCTCGAACATCCCTTGAAAAAGACCTATTGTAGCGGATTTGTTTTTCATGATCAACCAATTTTGATCTCCATTTCCATGAAAAACGGAAAAACCCAAATTCTCATAAAAGGTTTTTGAAATATTGATGTTCTTGACATTCAGACTAATTGAAAATGTACCTAATTCCATTGCTTTTGATTTTTGATGAATAAACTCAATAAGTGTGCGGGTATATTAGTTAAGATATGAACTTTCTTTAATTTTTGCGTTGAAGCACCAAAGCGGAAATTAAAGTAACCATAAAACCGATTAGGAAAACGGTCAAGAACATAACTGCTGCATTGAATAGAGGGTTTTTGTATTGCTCCACTTGTTGTTCCAGTTTTATTTTTTCCATCTCATAAGTGGCAGTGGGTAGCTCTTCCTTCATTTTTTCCAAAGAGTAATCAAAATATTGTTGGGCAAAATCAGGGTTTATAAAGGTAACATAAATGGTGTCCGCAGTTGTAAACCCTATTCCTGCAAATATTGATATAAAAACACCTATTACGAAAGCCTTTTTATAGCTTATAATACCCCCGTTTTCTTTTTCCTTAAAGTGTTTAATTGCAAAGAAAATGAACACTAAAGAAGTAAGGATAGTAAGGTATCCTAATACCTCTTGGGTTGAAAAATCCAAACCTTGTCCAAAATAAAGTACTATGATAAATAAAAGAAAGGCATATAATAATGCATATTTACCGTAGCGTAAAATCGTTTTTTTCATGTTGGTATATTTTTAGTTATATGGCTAAAAGTAATAGTAGGTGTCAAGAATAGACTCATACTAAAGTACCAAAATGTCTAAATCTTAAATAATATTAAATTCTTTGGCAATCTGTATTGCTTGCGTTCTTCTTTTAGCATTGAGCTTTAGTAAAATGCTGGAAACATGTGTTTTAATTGTACTTTCTGTAAGAAATAATTTATTCGCTATCTCCTTGTTGGATAATCCTGAAGCAATTTCCTTAAGTACTTCGTACTCTCTTTTGCTGAGTTCTAGCTCTTCAATCTTTTTATGGTTGACAGCAGTAGCAACTGATTGTTTTTTACTTAAGCCATTTTTATTAAGATACACCCCGATGAAAAAGAAAACGAGTGC
>JBARUM010000472.1:0-2866 GCA_049645725.1 Maribacter sp. | reverse complement strand
TTTAGCCTGAACCGATAATAATAAAACAGCAATGATCCCTAGAAATATTTTCATCGTTGGCTCTCATAAAGTTCTTTTATATTTTTAGCAGATTCCGAATTCCAATTGAAGATAATAATAGTGTTTAGAGCCTTTATTGCCCAATCTATGGTCTGTGCGGAATTGGGTTCTTTTTTAATAATTGTAATGGCATCAATAAAAACTTCGGTTGCTTCAGATTCCGTTCCAAGCATAAATAAAGCGAGCCCTTTGGTTACCAATACTTGGCCGGTTTGATGTTCTAAAATTGCCTTATCGCAATATTCAATACATTTATTGTATTCTCCATCATTGTAAAGGGAGAGTGCCAAATTACCGTACAATTCTGCTTTTTGATGGTTTTCTGTTTTTTCAATCACGATTCTTTCCTCAACAATCGCCACAACTTCGATGTTAACATTTAATCCTGAAGAAGTACTTGGATTTTGAATGCCAAGATACCAAGTTCCAGACCTAATATCGTCAATAGCAACTACAGCTTGTTTGGTGCTTTGTACCGTTCCTTCTGGGTAAAAAGAATAAGAGCCACCATAATTATCATATTTTTCTATGAACCCTTTTATATTAATGTTGTCACACAGATAAATATCTGCGTTTGCCTCTCCTGTTGGCACTTTGATTCCCGATAATGCAGTTGATGTCAACCCACTTGGGTCAGAAAGTAAAGTCCCCAATTGGATACCAAGTTCTAAGTTTTTTGCTCCGCTTTTCCCCTGGCTCGTTGAAAAGCTATAATACCATTCTACTGTATTTAGCGGTAAATCGACCTTAATTGATATGCGAGAAGTCCCACCAAAAGAGGCATTTAGCCCGCCGTTCAAATAAATTGACCTATTTTGAAACAAGATTTTTTCAACTATTTTTGTTTCGTATTGTTGTGAGAGTCCTACTGTGAAATTAGTTGCGAATACTAAAAACGCCACTAAGTGCCTAACCTTTTTCATAATAGTCAACTGTTTTTAGTAACTGTTCTTCAAACTGGTAGATATTATCTATAGAATCTATGGGATGCCTTGTTTCCTCTTTGTTTCTGTCAATGACGCCCAAATATTTGGTTCCTGCATTGAGGTGTAATCTGCATAAAGGTTTGCGATTATTGTCATCCAATAAAACACCAAAATATGATTGTGTATCTCTATGCACTATACGCTTTACTGGAAGCTTTCTTCTTAAAATTGCTACTATGATGCGAAATCCTTCTAGTTCTTCTTCCGTGGTTTGAATTTTACTAACTTCTTCGGGTTCCTGTTTTTCTTCTTGCTGTTGTTCCGATTCTTTGGTAAGCGCCGCATTTAGACGGTCGTTAACTTTATCACTAATGGTTTGAGTGAAGGCTTTGCCCACCAAGTCTGTGAATTCCTCCATGACGCGTTTTGTAAGAATGCCCGTGTGAATCCTCTTGGCGAAAAGTTTCACAAATCCCGGTGAAGGTTGTTGTAGTTGCTCCGCAATCAACTTTTTTATCTCTTTTGTATATTTTAAGGCACTGGCATTATCTACTATCTTTTCAACATTGAAGTTGGATTTGTGAAATTTAGCAATCTCCTGAACCGTATTCTCCTTTAATTTGGTGATGTCAAACTCTAGAAAGGGTTTTTCGTCCATTTTATTTACCGACTCCAAATCTGAGTAAAACCGATATTCAATACCGTTGGTCAAAAGTGCAAAACGGGTCTTTGTAGTATGAAAATATCGGAACAATTGTGAATTGTGAACGTTGAGGTTTTCTTTCCAGTTTTTACATTCGATAATAATGATTGGCTGCCCTTCTTGAAATATGGCATAATCCACTTTTTCGCCTTTTTTGAGTCCGAGGTCTGCCGTAAACTCGGGTACCACCTCTGTCGGATTAAAAGTATCATAACCCAATACATTAATAAACGGAAGTACAAAAGCGTGTTTGGTAGATTCTTCCGTGTCTATTTTGTTTTTGAGCTTGCCAATTTTTTCGGCTAGTGCTTTCAGTTGATTTTGTAGTTGCATGGTATGCCTATTGATTAGAAATAGCTTCTGAAAAAATTTTATTAAAAAACAGGGTTGTTTCGGTTTCTTTTCCCTTTGAAGAGACATAGGTAAGTCCTAAAACTTCTAATTCGCCTGCTACAAATCCCATTCGTAATAGAGAATTTGCATCAGGATGGTTTTTTAAATTCGAAACTCTTACAAGCCAGTGATTATATGGCCCTGATTTTGTAAAACCGTACTTTTTAAAGTCACTACTGTTTTTAAAACTTTTCAGTTCCTTATATAATAATTTGAATTCATCAAATACTTCAGTTTGACTAGTCTGTGCTATAGAAAGGCTTGTAGCCATAAAAAATAAGAAGAGTATTATTCTTGCTTTCATTTTTGAATTTTCTTAAAACAGTCAATCGCATTAAAGTGAAAAAGACCCTAAACCAAACGCAACCAATAATAGCATAGTTATAATTGGAATAGCAATTAGCCACCAAACCATTGTTGATGTATTAGACCTATTTCTTTCCAATTTTCCATGAATTGATTTCAATTCATACAACTGTACAAGTTGAATATGTTTATCATCCCAATCACTTTTGCTATTCACGAACTTTTCTAAAGGAGTCTGGTTTTTCATTTTTTATTAAATCTCTTAATTAATACATCCATCTTTTTCACAAGTAATTGCCTCCGTTGAGCTAACCCAATGACTCGCAGAAGTATCAAATCCGCATTCCGTTTTACTTCCTTTTCTACCTCTGTGAACTTCTCCTGTTTCTGTGTTCTTAACTGGCATAATCATTTATTTTTAGAATTATTAAACCGCCTTAAATTCAGCAGCCAAAACTGCAATAGCTTTATCTAACGT
>JBARUM010000471.1:0-2159 GCA_049645725.1 Maribacter sp. | reverse complement strand
CCTCTAAGGCTTTCTGGTTTGTTTTTTAAGAGAATCGTTCCATCCATTTAAAGATTTCATATTATCATTTGCCTTGTGCAAATAACTTAGATAGTTACCCCACTAATTTTTTCGATTTTTCATATTTCAAAGGATTGGACTTTGAGGGTAGATAATCAATTTTCGATTTTCCCTTTGTGAGTGAGTCGTTTTTACAATCTTGATGTCAATATGCTTTTATCTGGATTTGAAGTGTGAATTGCTAATGATGTAGTTTTTTTAAATGAGCGTTTTATTGATCTGTACATTTTAGAGGAACAAGCATCCTTGATGAGAGCTCTTTGACCGTCGAAGGAGAACCCTAAATACTCTAAAGTTTTATGTAGTTTTGGTCTTTGAAAACTTCATCAATTTCGAACCCCCTCAATACCCCATCGATCTCTTCTAATCTATATACTACAGTTTTTGATGGATGCATTTCTAATCTTGCTCAATCATTGACCTTGTCATAAATAAAATATAAATATCTTATTCATATTCTAGTTCTCAAACTATTATTAATGCGAATCAGAGGTTAATATTAATGTTATAATCGCCGCCGGCATCTTCCTTAAGGTAGGGTCAGTTTTTTGGGCAACCTGAACATGCGTGCCCTTTGGACGTCGGACATCTTGATGAGCCGGTTATTCAAGGCCTTATAACTGCCCAGCTCGGGGAACCATTCCGTAAGACGGTTCGTTGCTTAAAAGTGTATCTGCGTAAATTAAAAATACCCTGATATTGCATGGCGAACAAATATATCGTCATTATTTCTTGATCTATAAACTTGCGCCTGCTATTGTTGCTGAACCGCAGACATGAATATTGCAAAGAGTACTCATACTTTTCACAGACATAACAATAGATTTTGAATAACTTGTAATCTTGTTGGTATACATACTTACATGTTGTTTGAAATCACATAATTAACTGTTTATCAATGCCATATACAACTTAGAGGTGTTGTTCTATCAACGAATCGAACTTGTTTTGAAAATTCTCAACCTCTATTCCCATTTAGCAATTCATTTTGAATGGACTTAAGACGAGTTCGATCAATGGACTTTCTCTAATTACCACACAATTTTTCATAAAACCTAAGTGAGCATCGTAAGTTCTCTTTATAACTGCGACAAATTCCAAAAAAATGTTCACAATTTAAAAAATCACATTATGAGAAAGTATGTTTTGTTATTGATCGTACCATTAATGCTATTAAACTGTAGCAAAGGTGAAAACGAAGAAGACGTTTCCGAGGCCCAAACCGACGATTTCTTTATACTGTCGGAGCTCGTCGCCGAGGATCTTTCAGCTGTCAATGCTCGTTCCTCACAGCCCGGCGCTACTGTCGACAACCCTATCGTTGTAAGCTCCGACACATTTATTGACCATGTCAGGTATCCTATCGACATCTGTAATTTCGGTGTCAACGAAGATTTCCCGTTGGAACGGTTTCAAGGGTTGTTCTACGGATTGCCCAGGGGTACGGTTTCTTCTGCCCCATCAAGATATCGTCTTACCTCTGACGGGTGTTATGTTCAGATTCCGAATAACCAGGTTAGCTCAGCGGATAGTACCGTGGAATTTCAATTCGGTCTATTCTATGAAATTTTTGGTGTCACCGTTCGTCTTTCTGACCCGTTTAGCCGTACCAGGGGATTTTGGTTTGCTGATATTGAAGATTCCGATCAGGTTAGGGAAGTCACTTTTACGCGGGATGGTTCGGTGACTTTTGGAACTGCAATCGATTTTCCATATGGAACAGATTTGGATTGTTCCAATACCATCGATTTTCCCTCTGGAAGTTATGTTGTTAATCAATTTCCGAGAGGTCAAAGAGCGGTAAGGGAATTCAACGGACAAACTTTCTTATACGTTTCGACAGGCTCGGGTTTTAATTTTACAGGAACTTGTGGCTCTGGAAATAGCGGTGGTGGAGAACCCACAATTCCCGAAGAAGTGCAGGATATATGTGAAAACGTACCTGACTTTGTTCGTTCTACGCGATACAGAAGAGGCGACCAGGTCGTTTTCAGGGACTATTTATTCACCAAAACGAGGAGAAGCTGGAGAAGGGAAGCTAAATGTGGTATATAATCGAAAAATGCGCTATCTCAATTATAGAAGAACCGTTCCTTTCC
>JBARUM010000470.1:0-1847 GCA_049645725.1 Maribacter sp. | reverse complement strand
CCGGCTTCTTTGATATTCCAAAAATTGACCCCTATAAAACCTTGGAGGAGTACGGTTGCCTCCGCAGGAATTTTACTAAAATAGCCATCAATTATAGGGGTGTCGGCATTAATGAAGTTACCGGACGAAACCCCTTGCAATAGGGGATTGTCCTGTATTTTTGTCGCCTGATAGGATGCATTGGGGGGTTTTTGAGTCTCAATTCCCTCAAAAGCTTCGGCAACACTATCGGACAAAACCAGTACGGTACCGCCCTTAGTTGCCCATTCCTTTATTTTGGAAATGGGGGAGCCTTCAAAGGCAAGCATCAATTGTCCATCAACTGCTTTCGTTCCCAGAAAAGTTGCTACCGACGTGCCTATGGAGCTAGCCAAATCTTTTGGTGCCATGGCGCCGACGATGGCACTTTTTTCCGAAAATTGATGGGGCTGTTTTTTGGCCAGATAATCCAACATATTCAACATTAGATTTCGGGCCTGGACATTGTCCAGATTGTCAAGCATGTTCAACTGGCAGGTTAACAAGGTACCTTTTCCATAAAACAGTTCTGCCAAGCTTACGTGTTCCCTTCGGGTTCCGCTTGCCAGGGGCCTCCAATTGCCCTGTTCATAGTTGCCAACGTTTGCCGGTCTAACGAATACATCATCGCTCACCCGGCCATCATAATCGTCCCATAAATGTAAACTGGTATTTCTATCTCCTGAAAATACGGGGTGGTCGGGGGCTAGGATAGGGGCCGTCTTCGAATAGAACAGTTTTTTGTGCAACCCTTCCCATCCCATTTTTTCATAGGTATGAGGCGAAGTCTGATACGCCGACCAAAACTGAAATGTAATGGGAAACCACAATGGTGCCTCACTTTGTTTCAGGCACAGTATATTCCCTCCCTTTTCCAAAAAAGCGAGTAGGGCCGCTTTTTGGGCATTCAATTCTCGATTATTGGCCTGTTCCGGAATAAGCAAAAGCCCCTGTCCAACAGTTTCGGGAACCTTATCGATGGTACGTGCCTTAATTCCCAAACTGATCAATTTTTGCGCCAGATTTTTATCTTGGTATACCAAAACCGTTTTGTTGATTTTACGCGTTGGCAACGATAGCGGATGGATGCTTAGGGTATCTGCCGATATCGTTATGGTATTCCTTTTAAGTTGGGCGATAAGCTTTGTAGGCTTACTCGGTGCAACTTCTCCAATATCAATACACTGCTTTTCCGTTGGCTTTAGTGTTATAAGCTTCTTTTTTTCCGGTTGACCCTCCCATTTCCAGGAAATTTCGTAAATATTGGTGGTGTCACTGTCGTTGCAAACCACCAATTTTTTTTGAAGGCTATCGTTCGCGGGCAGATAGTTTTGCCTGGGCCAAAAGAACACACTTTCGGGTTGCAAGCCATGTTTTATTTTATGGTTAATGTGCGCGGGGCGATGGAATGATGGCGACTCTGGGGACTGCTCTCTATCAAAAGAAAGTAATGAAATTCTAAAAGGCATGATGCCCGTCACCCCCAAATATCGCATTTCCAAAAGTCTTTCCTGGTATATTTTTGCCTCTTCCAGGTACCGTTGTTCAACAGAGCGTAGTTCAGGAGATGTAGGTAGTCTTTGCTCCATCCTGCCCCCGACCCAAAATTCCCCCATCAATAGGGGATATGTTCCTTTCTTTTGCCAATCTTTCATGATATGGGTATAGTGCTCCTGCATATGCAATGAAGCCATATCCTGTTTTTCGCTAAACCAGCCCCCACCGGAAAAATTGAAAGGACGGGTATCGTCATATTTTTTGATGAATCCGGGAAGTTTGCTTACCCACGGCAAATGGAGTTCGTAATTGTACCGTAACATCTCATTTTC
>JBARUM010000469.1:0-1717 GCA_049645725.1 Maribacter sp. | reverse complement strand
ATCATGAACAGTATTAATCCCGATAACAATATTGGAAACAATTATGATCCAACAAACCCAGCTCCAGATAATAGATATTTCTTTTCTCCAACCGAGTTAGAACATTTTAAAACGATAGACTATGATGCTTTAGATAACTACTGGACTTCATCAGGAAGCCAAAGGCATAATTTTACCGTATCAGGAGGTTCTGATGATGCTACATATTTTGGAGGTATTTCATATTTTACACAAGACGGTAATTTGGGTTCATTAGATTATGATCGTTGGTCTTTCAGAGCGGGTTCTAGTATCAATTTAGCTCAAGGATTGAAGACGAACTTTCAAGTATCAGGATATTTTACAGATGTTACTAGTACCGCTAGTTCATTAGGTACTCAAAGTGGGGAAGACGATTACAGGCAATTATTGAATAGAACTCCTTTTATGCCAATGTATGTTGATGGTTTACCTGCAGTGTTGAATGGTTCGGGTGCTGCAGATGAACTTATTCAATTTCACTATGGTGCGTTATTAAGGTTAAATAATATATCTCAAAACACGGATAACAATGTTACAGTTAATGTTAATTTGACTTATGAAGTACCGTTTTTAGAGGGCTTAAAATTGAATTTAAACTATGCACAGCAGCAAAGTAGTAATAGAGGCGAACAAAAAGGAAGTATTTATGATTTATATCAATTTTTTGGTGCTGATCAATTGACAACCGAAGGACAGACTTATGTGGTTTATCCAGAAGGTTCAGGGCCGTTAGGTACAAACTCAATTAGACTGGTTCAACAAGCTGTCAATAATGATAGAATACTTATAGATTACGGTAAGAGCAAAAATGAACAGATACGTTTTCAAACTACTTATGATAATGATTGGGGAAATCATAGTGTTTCAGGATTGTTTGCCATAGAAAGGGCGGAACGTAGACTTGATAGGTTAAGGGTCATTAAATATGGTATCCCAGAATATTTTAATGGCAATTTACAATTTGCCACAGGAGAATTAGATGAAGAGACTACTGCTAATAGTCGGACTGAAGCTGGAGATTTGGGCTACATTGGCAGGTTAAATTATAATTATGCTGATAAGTATTTTGCAGAATTCCTATTCAGGTCTGATGCCTCGGCAAAATTTGCTCCTGAAAATTATTTTGGAAGGTTTTATTCCATTTCAGCAGGCTGGATTATTTCAAGAGAAGATATTTTTAAATCTAATACTATAGATTACCTTAAATTTAGAATGTCTTTTGGTAAAACAGGTAATGACGACATACGGCCTTGGAAATGGTTGCAAGGATATCAATTTGAACCTGAACAAGGTGCTGTTTTTGGCAATAATACAGGAGTATCTACAGGTTTACAAGACAGCGGGCAGGCTAATAGGGATGTAAGGTGGAGTGAAGAAACACAAGTCAATTTTGGTTTTGAAGCTAAATTCTTAGATAATAGGCTATCCGCAACTATTGAAAATTATTACAATACTGGAGATGAACAACTTTTAGACTTAACTTTTGGTATACCATTTACTGTTGGGGGAGCAATTGCACCATCAAATTCTGGTAGATGGAGCAGATGGGGTACTGAAATTAGTCTTGGTTGGTCTGATGTAATTGGATCTGATTTTAGTTATGGTATTAATTTAATTACGTCATGGGGTAGACAAAAATATATTGAAGGTAATTTTGCCAATCCAGATTTTTGGTACCCATGGCAACCTAATCAGC
>JBARUM010000468.1:0-1627 GCA_049645725.1 Maribacter sp. | reverse complement strand
ATTCACCTGCACCTCATGATTGGTGATTTTACCTGTAGAAGGTTGAATCAAGTCCAACAACAGACTGAACAATGTAGTTTTACCCGCCCCGTTGTTTCCTACTAATCCAAAACTTTGACCCGCAGGTATGGCAAGTTCCTCAATGTTTAACACCGTCTGCTTTCCGTATTTTTTGCTTAGGTTCTCTATTGTAATCATGGTATTCGTTTTTTCTGGTTGACTCCGCCAAAGCGGAAATACATTTAAACTTTATTTGTTGTTTCGATTAACTGCCCTTTTCCTTGAAACCGGCAATCATACCATATTTTTTGCGCTTGTATTGTTCCGTCACAAGATTCAACAAGTAATTCTTCATCGCAAAACCGATGATGCCCAATACTGCCAATACCCCTGCCGCTACTTGCCAAGAGATTAGGTAATAAAATATGGAAAAAAGAATAATTGGAACTATTAAAACAGGTACCATAATCAGGAACTGGGTAGCACTGGTACCTTGCATATTCCCGAACGGACTCTGATCCAATTCTATTCTTTTCTTATTGAAGGAACCAAAGAATAAAATGACCGGTATATTAACGCCAAGATTGTACAGGGCGCATGCAAAATTAATGGCCAACACGTTCCAACCAAAATAGATATAAGGGATGGTCAAGAAAAACATGGCCACCACACTCACCGAAATCAAGGTAGCCTTAGATTCCAAATACTTGCGCATGGGTATGTTCTGAGACATCATCATACTGTAATAACTACTGTCCCAAGCCGGAATAAATTGACCGAAATTACTCAGGAATATTCCCGTCATAAAAATACCGAGAAATACCTTCATGGGCATCATACTCGCATACATATCCTGAGTATAGAAAAACAAACCGTAGAACACAAAAAGTAGCGAAATATAAACTTGTGACTTGGTACGCTTATTACGCCAAATCATTTTGAGGTCCAACTGCAAAAAAGAGCCCATCTCGCCAAAACGTTTGGTCCAAGATAAATCTGCCGTACTTATCGCAGCGGTTTTTGATTTAAGCGTGGCATCTAAATAAATGGTATTACGTAAATACGAGAAATTTAAATAATAGACCAAAACGGCAAGACCTATAGGAATCAAGACTGTAATTGGATAGGCATAAAGCGCATGAAAAATAGGTGCGAAAACTTCTTTGATAGAAAACACCTGAAAATACTCCAGGGCATATCCAATCACCAAAATACTTCCAATGGCAATCAACACCTTTTCATTCTTGTTGATCAATAAATTGATGTAATTGATGCACATGACAATGGCCATAACGGAAACCACCCATAGCCCCACATTTAAAGCTGGATACTCATTAAAAAGCAAAACGACTGCCAAAGGCACTACAAAAAACAGGGTCAACAAATTATAGAAGGAAGCCGCAGACCGACCTAAGATATAATGGGTAATCGTACTTTTTTTGACCGGAGTCGTTAAAAAAGGTTTGATATCCATTACTGGCAACTTCTGCATAAAGTAGCGGAGAAAGAGTTCTATCAGTATCCAATAGATAAAATACTGGCTAATGCTCCACATTGGGCTTTGATCTGGCAGTAGTTTCCGCAAGATGAAATACATAGTACCGCCTAATCCTACGAGGACCACGAG
>JBARUM010000467.1:0-6966 GCA_049645725.1 Maribacter sp. | reverse complement strand
CTTCAAGGCATTACCGCTACCAGTTGCACTAGCTTCCGTTAAAGAATAGCTATCGCCGCCCTGCTGCATTCCGAACAGTGCGCTCAGCGAAAAGTTTTTATAATTGGCATCTACACCTATAGAACCTGTAAAATCTGCCTGTATGTTGCCCAGCTTCACTATTTCCTGAGTAGGAATGGGTAAACCATCTGTACCAACAATCAATCCTCCTTCAGCATCTCGTTGATAGCCAAAGCCAAAAATATCACCCATTTTTTCACCTTCTATAGCTCTAACCTCTTCAGGAATTGTATTACTGTTAAAGAACTGAAAAAACTCACCATCATTTTCTGGGGTGGTCAACTCTTCTAAAGTACTTACGTTACGTGCAGCATTAAATGTAAATCCTAGATCGAAATTTTCTGTTCTTATTGGAATTATGGTCGCAATCAATTCTATACCCTCGTTAACGATAAGACCAGCATTATCAACTCTATTGAAGAAACCTGTTGATTGCCCCACAGGGTTTAGAAGAATTTGGTTTTTAGTACGCTCGTCATAATAGGTGGCGTCCAATTTAAATCTATTATTGAACATGTTCAGTTCCAAACCAATAGAGGCCGTAGTAGATATCTCTGGTCTTAGATTGGCATTGACCGCGCTGTTTGGGGTGTTGGTGTTAAGAATGTTGAAATTACCGTTACTAAAAGAAAAAGTTGGGTTTGTTTGGAAAGGTAAGGTATCTTTTCCTAGTTGTGCGTACTCTCCTCTAAGTTTAAAATAACTTATCCATTCTGGAAAATCTATCATTTCTGAAACAAGGGCACTAAGACCTACCGAAGGATAGAAATAAGAAACTTGGTTATCCGTGATATTAGACGCAAGTGCAGATGACCAATCATTTCTGGCCGTTGCGGTTAAGAACAGATAATCCTTATAGGAAACATCCATAAAGCCGTAAAGTGATTGTATTTCCCTGTTTGAGAACGTTTCTCTTGAAGTTAGGTTCGTTCCCGCGTTCAAAAAGAAATCGGTGGCCGTGGCAAGTTGTCCGGAAAAGGATTCCAAAAAGTTAAACCCATTCCTCATAAGGTTACCCCCACCGCTTAGACCAAAAGAAAAATCATCTCCAAAATCTTTCTTATAATTTAAAAGAAATTCTATGTTCTCTTCCTTAAAAAATTGCTCTCCGGTATTGTAAAATGGACGCCCATTAGGATCCACATTGTCCGGGAATCGTATACCGTTTACACTTTGGTACCGATAAAAGTCAAGGCCATATTTTAATCTTAGGTCTAGATTTTCGTTGAACTTAATATTGGCAGCAACGTAACCGAACATTCTGTTACGCTCATCATTGTTTACTTGTTGCTCTTGAACAAAATAGGAGTTCCTATTATTTGGATTTGGGTTGGCCGTTAACGAATTAGGGCCGAATAATATTTCCGTTGGTACATTATTCACCAACTGAAAACCAGGGGCTAGTTCTTGTGTCCTAATATTTGCCGGAGTGCTGTTCAACTGTGAGACAAAACTATAAAAACCAATGTCCGGTCTTTGTTGACCTTGATTTCTAATATATGATATTTTGGTATCTATATTCAACCATTTGTTTATATTTTGAGATGCTCTAATATCAAAATTCAATTTCTTAAGTTGGTTATTATCAAAGACTCCTTCGTTTTTGTCTGACAAAACTGATGCCCTGAAATTTCCGTCCTCATTACTTTTAGAAAATGCTATCGCATGCCTTGTATTAACGGCAGTTCTAGTAAAATCTTTAATAAGATCGTTACCACCAGCATAGGGTAGGTCTTGCCCTGTCCAACCAGGTCGTATACTACCGTCAAGTCTAGGGCCCCAGGATTGTCTTGAACCAGGATTAAAGGTTCCTTGTATACCTTGACCGTATTCATCCTGAATATCTAGAAAAAATGCAGCGTCCGAAAAGGTGGTTGATCCACTATAGCTAATTCCCAATCCTTTGGAATTCTTACCGGATTTGGTAGTAATCAATACAACTCCGTTCGCACCACGCGTTCCGTAAAGTGCAGCGGCTTGGCCTCCTTTAAGAACCGATACTGTTTCAATATCGTCAGGATTAATATCCAATAAACCACCACCGTTGGAAACACCTCCAAAAAGGTTTCCTGGTTCCACTGTGTTGTTTTGCGAGAAAGGTACACCATCTACCACCCAAAGAACTTGATCATTTCCTTGAAGGGAGCTCGGCCCTCTAAGTTCAAACCTTACGTTACCACCTACACCACCTGTAGATGTAACGTTAACGCCCGCTACTTTTCCCTGTAATGCGGTATTAATATTACCATTCGCCGCTCTTACTAAATCCTCAGACCCTACTTCTTGTACAGAATAGGCAAGTGCCTTTTTTTCTTTAGAAATACCTAATGCGGTAACTACAACCTCATCCAGCGCCTGTGTATCTTCTACCAGTATCACGTTTATAGTACTTTGACCACCAACGGGCACCTCTCTTGTTTTATAACCGATGTAAGAGATGGTTAGTACGGCACTTTCTGCTACGGTAATTGCAAAATTTCCATCAAAATCGGTTTGGACACCGTTCGTTGTACCTTTTTCAACAATTGTTGCACCAGGCAAAGGAGTGCCTGTCTCGTCTTTGACCGTACCAATAATTGATGTTTGCTGTGCGTTCTCCTTAAAATCCAATACCAATAGGTGATTAACCGATTCTTTAAAAGAATCCTCACTACTGAGCATTAATTTTGGCGCCGATGCACTGACTTGGTAGACGGTACAAAGCAATGCCAAAACAAAAGGCTTGAGTATAGCCTTTCTACAAACTTGCTTCTTTTTTTTCATAATTTACATGTTGTTAAGTTGATTTTAATAATAAAATAGGTTAACTATATAAGCAGTCATTTCAAAAAACTGCTAAAAAAATAAAACTCATAATTCTAAATATTGAAGAGATAATTAAACGGATTTAGTTAAACACTACTTTTATCGTAAAGTTTAACTACATCCGCTTTGTTTATTTTTCCACCTCTAAACTAAAGGTCTCTATTGCATACTTACCGACTTCCAATTGAGAACTAATCTTTTCTGGATATTCCTCTATAATATTAGTCTTACTATAGTTTAGAACATCAAAATAAGATGATATGTTGACTGTCTCTTCGGTATCTTTTACATTATACATCCGCGCGATTATATCATTCCCATCCTCCGCTTTTTTAATGGTAGTCAAAATGACATTATCTGAATCTATCTCATAAAAACTATTACTTTCAGGTAAAAAAGCGTCTTTCGAGGTATCTGGATATACCACAACATGCAAGGGCTCATTTTTTTGCTTTGCAATTTTTTGGCCTACGATACTACCAGCTGCATTTGAGGTTAGTACGTTATTGAAATCATGGTTACCTCCTTGAGAATACTCGTTACCTTCCCAATGACAAGATGTTCTGCTTGCCAACAATAAATGCTGTAAAAGGAGGTTACCCGTATCATGATTGGTAGGGTCTATCCAATCGGCAGCCGAGACGGAAGAACTGAGCGTTATGGAAATCTGGTTATCAGTTGCAGAAATCCAATCAATAATTGCTCTTGGGTGCACATCTTTACATAGTGGAGTATAGCGCTCACCTGCTGTCTTTATTTCATCCTTTCCTACGCGAACGCTACCAAACGGCACCTCATGAGCTATTTCGGGATTATTCATATTCACGGGGAATGCCGTTCGAAATTCACGGTACAATTCACCAGACCAATTGCGCAAACTTGTATCAAAATATACTCTTTTTAAATTATGATAGAGCGTTACGTCCTGTCTTACAATAGAATGCAATATCTGCTGTTCTAAACGATATTTCGTAAAAACGGGGCCATTCTCCAAGATAGTCCACTGTGGTTTATGAAGACTTACTTGGTCAAAATCAGTCATATCTGGCTGCTGTATATCTCCAAATTCACCTGCGCCATTACCTACAGACTGCATCGTAAATACATCACCAATTTTAAAAGTATCGCTAAGAAAAAGTTCTTTTTTAAATTCCTTATCATATACTTGAGAGATACCTCCGTTCTCAAAAGTTATTTTATAAAAAGAATTCTCGTAGTTAGAAATCGTACCTTTAGTTACTCCTTTGTCGCCGCTAGTTCTTTTGCTATCATAGGCATAATAGGTTGTATAGCCTATGGAAGGTATATCCTCTGCAATAAAAGTAACATCAGCACTTTTTAAACTCCCATCCTCATAATAAGTCGTATTGGTAGTTTGCACTTGTACTTCTTTCTTGTTACCCATCATAAGACCCAAGGTATTGACCGCTCCTTTTACAAAGTCCATTTTTGTGGTAACAGGATCGGTACGTTTCCAGGAAAGGCTGTTGAAAAGCACTATAGGAATTCCCAGTTTTTCATTCTTTTTGATACGCCGAGAAATAAAATCTATTCCTTCGTCCAAAAGGTCTTGACCCATAGTGCGGGACTTTACCAAGTTCTCCTTGAACAAATCATCGGTAATATCACCATCATGACCACCCCAACCATGATCTGGATAAATTTTGGCCTGCCATGCCGTATCAAATTTTTCGAAAGGATATTGCATCTTTTCTGGATCCAAAATATTTGCAACGGAAAGAAACTTCTCAGCCGCAGGTAATAATTTTGAAGCTTCCCTACTTGCCGTAAGCGCATCATGATGTCCAGGACCATGAATGTATACCCAGACATTTGGTCTTTCTCCCATTATGGTATCTACGTTTTTAGCGTTAGCTTCTGCCAACGGCAAAAATTCGTCTACGGTCTGTAATTCCATTTTAGGTAAGAACATTTTCTTTTCAGTGCCATCTTCATCGATTACGGTATCAAAATTGTTCCAATTCTCGATAAAATCAGAATAATCGATTGCTGGAAGCATATCCTGACTGGATAGTAATGGAGTTTGAATTTCGGCTCCTTTAAAAGTATCTTCCCAATACAAAGTTTGATCGGCGGCATACTTCAATTTATTGTTCATATCCCTTGAAAGGTATAGTAAGTCATTTCCGTAATGTCCTGGGGAATACGTAAATACCGAACTCCCATCCGGGCTTGCCCAATGAAACATTCCTTTGGCATGTCTGCTTATTATCATATAATCCACACCCGCCTTTTTAAGGATTTGTGGTGTCTGCAATGATTTACCGGGTACATCTACGTTCCAATATACCTTAGAGTCATACCCGCCAAAAGTCTTTTTTACCCATTTTTTCCCCAGATATAACTGGCGCACTTGATCCTCTGCATCATACATGTCCTCATACGGGCAGTTATAGGTTGCACCTACCGATATTAATTTTCTATCCAATAGGGTGGTTAGTTGTTCCTTAGAATCTGGATGACGATCCAAATATTCCCGAAGCATAAGCCCATCTTCAATATCAAAACCATAATCCTCCCTAATGAAAGCATCTTTTAAAACAGGCGCCAATAATAGGGTATCCCTCAAAATTATACATACCTCTGGCCTGTCTACCCACGCTATATCCTGATGGCTTGAATTCATAATAGAAACGAGTCCATTTTCATATTTCTTCTCAAAAAAATCATCGAACGTTTCATTAAATTCTGGCTTATACAGTTTGGTCAAGGAAGCGTACCAATTATCCCCGCGATTCCCAGCTTGATGATGCATTAAATAATTTCCTACGATATCTGTTTTTTTTGTGGTCCCGTCACCGTTTTCAAAAGATACTTCTATTTCCGTATCGTCATACACTATGGAAAATTCCTTCTTAGGGGCGTCAATAGTAAAAGACACTTTTGAAAGTTCGCCCTGCGCCTTAAAGGTTTTTGTTTTACTTTTCTCTCCATCACTTATGGTATAAACTTTTTTACCATCGAAAAAAGTAGGGGCATCTACATACAAAATTCCGTTTTGCTCTTTAATAACAAAGGCAGACTCACTTTGAACGGACTTTTTTACTCTAGACAGGGCATCATCCGCTTTAAATATCATAACCCAGCAGTTCGAATTCTTTTTGTGACCGTTAAATTTTACTTTTGCACTTTCTCCCTTCTTTACCCAAGAGGTGGGCACTGTCAAACGAAAAACACCAATACCGTCTCCATTACCGTCCCTTCTTACCAAGATGTATTGAGCATCACCTTTACCTGGATTTTCAGAAATTACTAAATTTCCTTCTTCGGTCGTGTTGAATGTAAGCAAGTGCTTATCATTTACATCAATATCAAAAGATTCGTTGAGGTTGAAGTCTATATCACTCAACATAAAAAAGGTTACCGTATCCTCCTTGTAGTCAGCGGGAACCTCCCCTGTTAGAAATTCAAACCCCATCTGACCTGTAGTAGCTCTAGCAATCATGGAAACATTTACATCTTCTCTTAACGAAGGATATAAAAAATACTCCGAGCCCGAAAGCATTTCTTTATAACCCTCTATATCATTTTTTGCAATACCATATAATCTAAAGTTCGTATTTAACTCCTGTATATGACCATTTCCATTGCCCTCATGAAAGAACATGTTCTCCGCCCTATCATTTATTTTGCCCTTAATGTCCGTCCATGCTTCCACATTACTTGGAACAAGTAGTAATAGTAAAGTGTAAAATGCACTTAAAAATATTTTCATTTGATGCTTCATTAACTCTTTCATTTTTGTTATTGGCTTAATACTTTAATTAATAATTAGAATAATAATATTCTAAACTCATATATCAATTTTTAAAAACTCTTAACTAAATCGGTTTAGTTGTTGTTTTTAAAAACATATTTCACTTTAAATCGAGCCGCAAGATCGCCTGATTGCAAGCCTAGGCTCCAGAATCCGTTTATCACTTATTTTAGTATTGGTTCCCTCAATCTTAGTCATTAAGATATCCAAAGCTAAATTACCGATATCGGCTACTGGCTGAATAATAGCCGTAATGGGAGGATCAACCAAATCGAACGCACTCAATTCATCAAAACTCACAATTGCAACCTCTTGTGGCACTT
>JBARUM010000466.1:0-3669 GCA_049645725.1 Maribacter sp. | reverse complement strand
TAATATTAGTTATATGCGGTATATTGATGCACGTAATTACGTATTCAATAACCCAAAGTTAAACGCGATCTTTTAGAGTTTTATAATTTGATAATTATTTGGGCCGCCTTCTTAGCATGGACCACGCTATTACAGGTTTAGTCAAGCTAGAATTCGTCTTTGAGTTTTCCGTTGACCCTTTCCGCCATCGCGTTTTCATAGCAGTGGTTCTCTTCGGTTATGCTAATTTCTATTTTTTTTCTTAGCAGTATTTGGGTATAGACGTTACTGTAATTGAGAATACCTCTGTCGGAGTGATGAATAAGGTGGCCAATGTTCCTTGCATTGTTAACAGCTTTATTAAGGCTCCGTCGCACCCTTTTAGTTCTAGGCTATTACTTTGGAATAGTTGTTTTAGTGTTATAATAAATTAAGTGCACTGTTCTATCTAGCATTTAAGCTGAACTTATAGTTATATAAAATTTTGGTTTTGTGAAAACAGATTATGAAGTTTTATCAGTTTAATTGCTTTAATAATCAAGAAAAGTTTTAAAAAGGTTAATAGCTATTATCAATAAACATTTAATTGCAACAAGATTTAAAAGATGATAGATTTAAAATATTCTTTATTAGGATTTGTAATAGCATTTACGGGTAGTATAGTTCCCAGTTTTCTCAACATGACAGTTCTTAAATATAGTTTAAAAAGTGGCAAAAACGCCGCTTTCTACGTAATTGGAGGTTTTGCTACAGTACTTTTTTTTCAAGCGAATATTGGAGCTTATTTCTCTAGTCTTTTAATGGACAACACCGATTATATACTTATTTTTCAAAAGGTAGGAACTGGAATTCTAATACTTCTGTCGATTAATTTTTTTAGAATGTATATCACTAAGGGTGCTGACCAGAAAAAAGTCAATGTACAAAAGTCCAAAGCATACTTTCATGGTGTGGGATTGTCCCTTTTGAATACATTCGCAATACCCTTCTATTTTACAGCAATTTCTTTATTAATTGGTTTGGAATATTTTGAATACTCATTTAAAAATGGTCTCATTTTCTCAGTGGGTTCAACACTTGGGTCATTTTTAATGTACTCAATTTATGCAACTATTGCTAGTCGTATTGAAGATAGACTTACATTTATTGCAAGTAAGATGGATTTAATTCTAGCATGCCTAACGGGAATCGTCGGAATTGGTAATCTTATTTTTTTATTGAAGTAAACTTTAATTTTTTTTACATAATAGGATAGGTAAAATTTCTTATGTAAACTCCTCAAGCTATACATAACAGAACATTATTATTTTCCTATTTAACGTAAGCTTTGCTGCATATAAGAAAACATTTTTAGGATTAAGTTTTATCTGCGATTTTGGAACTGATGACTTTTGGCATTTGTGCGAGAGTTAATCATGGGGAAAAATTGCTCCGAATGTTTACTTTCAAATATGAGGTTTTAAGGTTAATGAACTATTTCGGTATTTTCTTATAATAAATTCTTAAGCTTTCACTATTTAGGGCATAATAGATGATTGTGATTTATTAATAGCAGATCTTTTGCTAAGACAGTGTAGGCTTTCTACAAAATAATGCAAATTAAATTTCTGATTAATATTTTTATTTGGATTTAGGTTGGTTATTCCTTTTCTCACTTATAGGGTATTTCTGTAAACCAATCCCACGGCATGTGCTTGCTTGAGGTTGTTAACGCCAGTAACTGATTATAAATAATTCCTGTATTCTCAGAATTGCTCATGACCAACACACCTTTACCTACTTTTGGAAAGATAATAGAATAATGATGAAACCCACTACCACGGCCTTCCTTAAAAAATCCAGTGCCATAAGGTGTTTCCAAATAGCCCCAGCCAAGGCCGTAACTTAATTTAATATCCTGATAATCGTCAGCCTTTGCTTTTGAATCGGCTATTAACTCTGAAATTGGGAGAACTGAAAATTGTGGTTTAAAGATTTCATTATATGAATTTTCACTTATAATATCTTTGTTCAGCACTGCAGTCAAAAACGTAACATAATCCTTAAAAGTTGTTTCCAAGGTACTTGGTGATCTGGGTTCATTATCCTTGTCCTTTGGAAACATACCTCCGTTTTTTGAATAACTCTGCGCAAAGTCCTTTTCAAATCTTGGTTTCCATTCATAGGAGGAATTTTTCATTCCCAATGGCTTGAAAATTATTTCTTGGGCAAGTTGCTCTAATCCCTTACCTGTAATTTTTTCCAAAACTACCTGTAGGTACACAAAGCCTTCTCCACTGTAGTTGTACTTTTCACCCGGATTACTATAAACCTGTAATTTGGATTCCCTAGATCTCCAATTTTGAAAACCAGAGGTATGGTCCAAACACATTCTAGCGGTAATTTTATGGTATAGGCTATCTGTCTCTAAATCAGAATAATCATCATGCCAACGGGTCATTGGCTCATATTCATATATTTTTTTTGGTAAATAGGATTCCAAAGGGGTGTCCAATTCAATAGCATTGTTCTCTACCAATTTCATGACTATAATACTAAAAACGGCTTTGCTCAATGAGGCTCCGTAAATGTTGGTGGAATCGGTCAAGGATAGCTTCTGCTCAAAATACTTATACCCAAATATGTGCTCATATTCAGGCTGATTATTATCAAAAATAGCAACCGCCAATCCCTGCACCTGCGCATCGGCTGCCAATTGGTCTATTTTAAGGTTTAAAGAATCTATTACAACCCTACTGCCATCAATTCGTTCAATATCGTTTTGAGCATTGGTAGAGAAGCCTGTAAAAGCAAAAATGGTCAAAAGAATGGAAATACTTCTTATGGTTCCTTTAGGTTTAAAAGACAAAAAAGGTATTGCCAATGGGTAATAACATTTTTCCTTTTTTAGAACGTAAATGATGTTGAAGATAATAATGCAGATGCAAATGGGTACTATGGTTATAAAAAATATAAATCCCCATTTTTCAATCGTCAGTAAACTTACGAACGATAGCGCTGCAATTAATACAGTCGTAATTTGAAAGTTGATAACCTTTATTCCATGCTTATTGTAAATTGGGTTATCCTCTCTTTTGTGAATCCATATAAAAAGAGGGAGTAAGACATTGCATAAGGGTATAACAATTCCTAATAGTGGGGTCGCGTGAAGCAGTAGCAACCACTTTTTCTTAATCGTTTCCTCCTTTGGATCATTTAAAGGTAGTAACTCGTTTACCTCTATGTCCAACGCGGCAGCCAATAACTTAACGGTGTTCAGATGAGGATTTACCTCTTTATTTTCTATTCTTTGAATAGTACGTACTGTTACATTTGTTCTTAACGACAATTCTTCTTGGGTTAGCCCTTTGCTCTTTCGCTGATATTTGAGACGGTCGGAAAGTAAGTGATTTTTCATGAATTTAGATTTTTAATTAGGAAGTAAATGTATCCAATTCGGCTTGCCATTTCCCAGACATTTAGATGTCATGTTAATGTCATTACCATTAAAATAAGGTGTTTTCATCTTGATTTCAGCTATTTCTTCAATTTTTGATTATTAGTAACAAACTCATGTACTTAATTTAGCAAATACGAAACGAATACAATCTGGATTGTAAGGAGCATTCTTGAGCTGGCATAGAAAAGCAATTACTTCGTCCAGTTTTCCCAAGTTTGCTATTTTTTAACTTTTTAGATAAAGTTTAGAGT
>JBARUM010000465.1:0-6533 GCA_049645725.1 Maribacter sp. | reverse complement strand
TTCTCATGATGTTCGTTTTTTGATTGTGATGAATTGATTAATAATTGATGATTGATGAATTAATGGGTATGATTCCTTGCCTCTGCCCATTGTACTCTTTTGCTGTTCCTGAAATTGGAAAAGAAAGAATGTCTTCTAGATTCCGTAGGTGTTTGTCTGATGAAAGTTCTCATGATGTTCGTTTTTTGATTATGATAAATTGATTGATAAATACGTTTATACTTTGTTTACATCTAATAGACGAGGTGGGATTACTTTTGTTACAGTACTATGTAATAAAAGGTACTATATTTAACAAAATTTAAGAACTAATAAGATTACTAACTATTATAATACATTGTAATTCAATAACTTATAAACTTTTTAAAATTGTTTTCATAATGCCGATTATTTTTTAAATAATAAAAACACCTATCCAAACTATATATTTTACTAATTATCGGTTAAATAAGGAGAAAATTATTTCTGTGTTTTGTATTTTACCTTATATGTTTAGGAACCATATTTTCTTTATTTTATTTATCGGTCTTTTCTCCAACCTTGTATTCTCACAATATAATAGAGTGGATTGGAAAGAACGAGACAACTGGATGCACTTAAAGGAATTATTTGCACTTGTAGACCTTAACGAAGGAGATGTCGTGGCAGATATAGGTTGTCATGAAGGTTATCTAACATTTCATTTATCTAAAAGGGTAGGGGATGTTGGCAAAGTTTATGCTGTAGATGTCCGTTATGACCGTTTAGAGGCACTCAAAGAAAATCTTACCAATCAAGAAATTTTAAATGTAAATACAGTCTTAGGGGATTACAGCAATCCAAAACTTCCCGATAAAACACTAGACGTGGTTTTCTTGATAGATACTTATCATGAAATCGAAGATTATAAGCAAATGTTGGGCCACATTAAAAATGCGTTAAAACCCGAAGGAAAACTCCTAATTTTAGAAAAGCTAAAAAAACAGCATATTGGTAAATCTAGGACGGCCCAGGCCAACGGGCATACATTGTCCATTTCATATGTAGAACAGGAACTAGAATATGCTGGCTTTAAAATTGATAAAAGAAATATTAATTTTGGCACATGGAATTACGAGAAGGATAAACAAATGTGGGTGTTGGTCGCTAGCCTGAGCCGTTAATTGTAGCTTCATAAAGTCTTTAAATATTCCAATAACGCTGTTATTTCATTATCCGATAGGGAATCTCCAAAAGTATGTCCACCATTGCCATATCCTTTTAGAGTAGTATTATAGGTATTCTTATCCGCCTGACTTGTTTGTATGGTATAGTTCCATCCCAGCAACTCTCTATTATAATCTGTATTGTCAAAAGTGCGTGACCAAAATTCTGGCCTATTCTGACTGTTCAAAACATCTGCCACAGTTGGAACCGATCCATTGTGGAAATAGGGGGCCGTAGCCCATATGCCATCTAGTGGCGGAGCAATATACCCTCCCTCAGGAACTATTTCTAACGGACTTGAAAAGTTACCGAACCACCCATTATTAAACCAATCTAAAAAGTATGCGTTCCGTGTAGACGATTCTGTATAATGGTTAGAAAGTTCAGGATCCGTCTGTACACTTTCCAATGCTACTAGCAGATTTGGGTAATTTTCCGCATCGTCGTTGTAACTGCCATGACATTCCATACAGTTATTCTCGAATATAACTTTTCCTTGATTCACCAAATCCGAGTCTACCTCAAATGGATATTTTGGTGGTTCCAAGCTATAGATGTAGGCCAAGACATCTTCCATTTTTTTATCTATCTCTTCGGCCTTTGCACTACCATTCATTGTTAGGAGACTAGCGCCTATAAAAGATTTACAGAAATCCATCCTTGACATAGCGTTATAGAACATGGCATTTTTTTTCTTTAACAACCACCAGGCGGGAACATCGGTAGGCAATACTTCATCCGAAATTGCTATTAAAGGTTCATTTTGCCACTCCAAGGTGTTTTTATCCCTATGCGATATCAGAACCTCTGCAATTTTATCGGCAGGGTTTACACCTCTGCTTGCTGTTACGGTCTTTGGACCAATTGCCTTAATGCTCCGTGCAAATTGCCCATAAGCTTCTGCCTCTGGGCTTTCAGCCCCGTAAATAGAGTTTATAGCGCTAGTGAGGATTGGAACGTTTACCGCTCTATTCTGAGTATAATCACCATCATGTTGTCCTAAACCAATAATATACCTATCATCTATAAATGAAGAGTGACAGTTTAAACAATTGGGAGCAACAACCCTAACACCATTAAAAGCGGTAATAGCAGTATTATCGTAAGTAATAATGGTATTGTCCCCGGTACGGCCCAAAATATTGGAATTATTTTCTCCGGTCGCTAGAACCCATGCGTCATACGGAACTCCGGAACTCATATAATCCCCGTTTATCAAGTAGTTTTTCCCAACGTCATTATTACCCGGTCTTTGAGGTGACGCAATAACCTTAGTGCTTCTAATGATCACAGGTTCTGGGCTCTCAACTCCATCAGAATCTTCTTTATCTATATCAATTATCGCTTCTTTTGGATCATCACTGGAACATGAGACTAAAAACAATACACTAACAAAAAGTATTCTAATAAATGAAAAATCTTCTTCATTATATGAGGATAAAAGTCTGGTCATACATCGTAAATTTATAAATACTTGTACTTATACCCTTTTTTATGGTTAACTGTACACCAATTAACGGTAAAAAGACAATCTTATCGCAGTAAAGTGAATGTTTAATTGGAAATCAAATTACAACTCTTATCTTTGTAAGAGTTTAAAGGGAGGTAGATTATCCTTGCTATGACCACGAAATTGACGTTTTTGTTACCCTAAGTTACAATTCTCTTTTACACGTAAGTCACTACGTTTTTCTATTTCTACTTTAATAAAACTAAAATCTATTTAAAATAACGAATGGCAAAATCGCAACAAACCTTTAATAAAACTGAAAAAGAAAAAAAACGTTTGAAAAAACGGGAGGAGAAGAGAAAGAAAATGCTCGCCAGAAAGGCAGAAGCTAAAGAAAATGGTACTTCTGGTATTCCATTGGCTTATGTTGATTTTAATGGTAACTTGGTAGATACTCCGCCAGATCCATCTATGAAGGTGGAAATAGATGCAGAGGACATAGTACTGGGCATACCTAAGAAAGAGGAAGGTGACGTGGAAGAATTTGACCCTGTAAGAAATGGTAAGGTCTCCTTCTTTGACAGTTCTAAAGGTTTTGGTTTTATCATAGATTCTGAAAACAATGAAAAGTACTTTGTTCACGTTAGTGGGCTAATCGATGAAATCATTGAGAACGATAAAGTTTCCTACGAGCTAGAACGAGGCATGAAAGGCATGAACGCAGTTCGTGTCAAGAAAATTTAACTTCCCTATACTCCATATGGGTTTATGTCTATAGCCAATCGTAACACTGGTCTTATTGTTTTGGCCTTTTTTGCTATTTACGTAATTTGGGGCTCTACTTACCTACTAAATAAAATTTCTGTTTCGGAACTACCTGCCTTTATGTTGGCAGGAACTAGGTTTTTTATTGCAGGTGGCCTTATATTAGTAATTGCTAAAGTATTGGGCCTTCCCATTAAAATCTCTAAAAAACAGTTACAAAACACTATAATAGCCGGGTTTCTATTCCTCACCTTTGGAAATGGAGTAGTGGTATGGGCATTAAAATTTGTTGATAGCGGTTTTGCAGCACTGGAAATTTCTGCACAACCTTTGGTAGTTCTAATCTTAATGCGCGTCTTACAAGGTAAAAGAATACAACCCATGTCCTTAGTAGGAGTGACTTTAGGAATTATAGGAATTTATTTATTAGTAAGCCAAAAACAGATAATAGCCCAAGAAGGTGCTTTATTAGGGATGGTTCTAATTTTTGCCTGTATGATTAGCTGGGCCTATGGAAGCTTATTTGTAGGCAAAGCCGAATTACCGACAAATTACTTCGTGAATACGGGATACCAAATGGTGATGGGAGGTATTCTATTACTTCTGATAAGCCTATTTTTAGGAGAACAATGGACTTCTCCAGTAACATGGAGTTCTCCTGTACAATGGTCGATGCTTTTATTAATACTTTTTGGCAGTATTGTTGCGTTTACGGCCTTTAATTATCTTTTACGTGTTGTTTCTCCTGAAAAAGTAGCTACTTCCTCATACGTTAATCCAATTATTGCGATGCTATTAGGGTGGTATTTTTTGAACGAACAGATAACTACTCAATCGATTGTAGCGGCTATGATACTTCTAACCGGGGTCTACTTTATCAATACCAAAAAGAAGTTGACGCTATTTTCTCGTTTTACCTCAAAACAGTAATCTTGTAACACATTAAAATAGGTTCTGCTTTTTATAATCTGGATACCGTCGGATACCTTTTTTCAAGGGAGATTCCATCAGGATTTAAAGGATTGCTATAATTAGTACTACATAAAAAAGGCAGACCAGCCTACCATAATGGCGCTGGTAATAGTCGAAAACTAAAGGAATCCCAAATTAGAAATATGCTCTCGTTGGAGCACGGATTCACCTTATAACTCATGAATTTAGAGTTTAAATAAGTTCAAATTAACCGATTCTACATTTCCTATATCCAAATGGTCTAAATGAACATGCCCTATTCGTACTCGAATAAGTCTTATCGTAGGATAACAAACGACAGCGGTCATCTTTCGTATCTGCCTAAACTTTCCCTCAGTTATGGTAATACTTATCCATGAATTTTCTCTATGCCTTCCTATCCGAAGTTTTTTATCCGGCGAAATCACAGGAGGAGTATTTTTTAGCAATAAAACTTTACATGGTTTGGTATGGTATTCTTGTCCGTGTATACCTATTACTACTCCTTTTTCTAATACCCCGATTGCGTGTAAACTAATTTTACCGTCCAATTGTGCCCAATATTCCTTTTCTACTCCAGAACCATTAATATGGTCGCTCAGTTTTCCATTGGTAGTCAACAAAAGAAGCCCTTCGGACTTTTCATCTAAACGACCAATAGGCATGGTTCCTTGAGGAAAATCACTCAATTCACTCAAAAATCGTTTCTTGCGTAATTGTCTTTCTTCTCCAGAGGTAAACTGGCTTAGCATGCCAAATGGTTTATAAATCTTAAAATGGGCATGTGCTCTCATCTTCCACAAAATTAGGGCTCATATTTCCAAACCTAGTTTCTTTAACGGGAAAGATATCCTTTTTGCCCCAATCATTAGCTTTAACTTCTTGAAGGCCGTACCTTTGCAGGCTCCAGAAAAAGATTTCATGCAAGAGACAATATTCGAATTACAGGACAGAAAGACAGACAAAGAACTTTATAGCTACCAACAGGGCGCGATACAACAAATATTTGATAAGTTCGATAACGAGCGAGATGATTACCACTTACTCTATCAATTACCTACCGGAGGTGGAAAGACGGTTATTTTCTCCGAAATAGTTCGTCAATATCTAAAAAATCATACAAAAAAGGTATTGGTTATGACCCATAGGGTGGAACTCTGTAAGCAGACTTCTGATATGCTGACCAGCTTTGGTGTAATTAATAAAGTAGTGAACAGCAAAGCGAACTTAGATGATCAAGAGCAGTACAGTTGCTTCGTTGCCATGGTAGAAACCTTGAACAACAGATTAAATGATGATAAGCTGGATATTTCTGATGTTGGTTTGGTCATTATAGATGAGGCACACTACAATTCTTTTACCAAATTATTCAAGTTTTTTGAAAACTCGTTCGTACTTGGCGTAACCGCTACGCCTTTGAGTTCCAACAAGGACTTACCCATGAATGACAATTATGATGAGCTCATAGCCGGTGAATCTATTGAAAAGCTTATTCATAATGATTTTTTGGCAAGAGCGGAGGTATTTCAGTATGATATGGCTTTAACATCCCTTGAAGTTGGTTCTAACGGGGATTATACGGTGAAATCATCTTCCGACCTCTATACCAGTCCAGCTATGTTGAACAAACTACTGGAAGCATATACTAAACATTCCGCAGGAAAAAAGACTCTTATTTTTAATAATGGTATAGAAACTTCTATTCAAGTATACCATACGTTCAATGCAGTTGGGCTTCCAGTCATGCATTTAGATAATACCGCCACCAAAAAGCAGCGAAAGCAGATTCTAAAGTGGTTTAAGGAAACTCCAGATGCCATTTTAACTTCGGTAAGTATTTTGACTACTGGTTTTGATGAACCCACCATAGACAGCATTATTCTTAATAGGGCTACCAAGTCTTTAACCCTATATTATCAAATGATCGGTAGGGGTTCTAGGATCCTAAATAACAAATCCTCTTTTACCGTTATTGATCTAGGTAACAATATGTATCGCTTTGGGCCTTGGGGAGCCGATTTGGATTGGCAAGCTATATTCAAGTCTCCTAATTTTTACATGGACCGTATTAAGGACGATGAGGACATTGAGGAATCCTTTAAACATGAACTGTCTGAAGAAATCCGGGTCGAATTTGCTAACTCCAAAGAAACGTATTTTGATATTAAAGGCACCTACAAAG
>JBARUM010000464.1:0-5131 GCA_049645725.1 Maribacter sp. | reverse complement strand
CCTGGCTAGGATTATATATTGTTGATTCATCCCGTTTCTAAAATCCACCCCGACTACAGGCCACACCGGATATTTGGGCGCAAGCTTCAAAAAATTCAGTATCGCAGAAGTACTATTGATATCGGTGAGCGCAATGAAACTGGTACCATTGTGCTTGGCGAGCTCTAGAAGGTCTTTTTCGGAAAGTGTTCCATAGCGAAGGGAAAATTGTGTGTGGCAATTGGTGTACATATCATTTTCGGGGTTTATATTATTGTCTACGGTGGGCTAGTACAATAGGCGGCTCGCCGTTAAAGGGGTTCCGGTTGCTCCTTACCGATTTCACGTCGATGGTCGAGGCTCGCATCAGACTGGATGCCCCGAAACGGTTGCGCATACTGTCCATGGCAGAATAGAGCGCCAACCTTTTGGTACTGTCATCGAACATATTGATTTGGTAGTTCCCTCCGACCAGGTCTGAAAAACGCACCCCTACCAATCGAATCAGTAACCGGCGCTCGTAGAGTTTGGTGAAGAGTTCCTGTATTTTCGGGATGAGCAGATGGTCTGCACTTGTATACGGGATGCGCAACTGTTTGGAATGCACGGAAAAGTCCGAGTACTTCAGCTTTACCGTAACGCAGGCAGTCAATCTGTTGTCCATTCGTAACTGAAAGGCAAGGCTCTCGCCCATGGCAGTGAGGGTCGCCCTGAGTGTTTCCATGTCGGCGGTATCCCCCTCATAGGTACGTTCTTTACTAATGGATTTTCGCTCCGTATATGGTACGATGGGTCGAGAATCGATACCGTTGGCCCTTTCCCATATGACCAGGCCGTTCTTCCCGAGTACGGAATGGAGCACCTCCTTCGGCATCGTCTGGAGTGATTGGACACGTTGGATGCCCAAATCGCGCAGACGTCCCGCCGATACCTTTCCTATCATCGGTATCTTCCGGATCGGGAGCGGGGCCAAAAAATTCTTCTCGTACCCAAAATCTATACGCATCTGGTTGCTTGGTTTCGCCTCCCCCGTGGCCACCTTCGATACGACCTTGTTCCTGGAGAGGCCGAAGGAGATCGGAAGGTTGGTATGGTCCATAATCTTCGTCCGCAGTTCCTTTGCGAATTTGTAAGTCCCGAAAAACCGATCCATGCCTGTAAGGTCGGCGTAGAACTCATCGATGCTGGATTTTTCGAATAGGGGTACCTCGTCCCTGATAATATCCGTTACAAGTCGCGAGTATTTGGTATACACCATGGAATTGCCCTTGATTGCCACGGCCTCAGGACACATCTTCCTGGCCATGGGCATGGACATTCCCGAATGGATTCCATAACGGCGCGCCTCATAGCTACAGGCCGAGACTATGCCCCTACTCCCCGTGCCCCCCACAAGTACCGGACGGTTTTCCAAATGTGGGTTTTCCCTGCGCTCGCATTCCACGAAGAAGGTATCGAGGTCCATATGTAGGATAGCTCTGTTCATTAGTGGTAGAAGCATTTTATTTGGAAGCTTACCTGTTGTGTCTCGGTATTATCCAGCTGTTGGAACAGCGGGCGTTCCGGTCCGATATCATAACCTTCTACAACATGTGTCATGTCCTTGGTCCACCGGGAATCGATCGTACGTGTATCGTTGATCGACCCGATACGACACATAACCTTCTCGTCCATGACTGAAAAGGCCTCTACGGATATATCGCTACACCCGTAGTCCTCCAAACAGAGGTAGAGCGATAGTGTCCTAGTATTTTCTAATTCTCCTAATTGCATATGATTTTGATTATATCTTATAAACCATTCCTATGGTATAAATCCAAATATATGGATTATATCCTATTTTTTATATCGATTTCTGTTTTGAATCAAAAAAGGAGGTTTTGGAGTGCTCCACTATGGATATCTAGACGACCGGGTAGTGGCGAAAGGAAAGCAAGATTGCCGAAATAGGTATCGTCCCGATGGACGGCAAAAGGTTTATTGACCAATTCATTTCCTTCTTTCTCGTCGTCTTAATATAACCTGTTCCACATCTGCTTCTTTAAAGGCATGGTCTATTCATGTAGTACTCTTTGAAGGGACTCCCCTGCAGCCATATGCTTATACGCTTAGATCGACCCGATAGCTCGCTCCCGTGGCATTGAAATATGGTCTTCACTCTATCGGTCTATCAACCCTACCTCATAAGATATTGCTGTTTTTAGGGAAGGTACGGTACCGTATTCATGTTTGTAAGCCACAGCCTCTGAACCAACTAATATTCTAAGCATGTTTCTATGACGGGTACATGGTTAATCATCCGTTCGGAAGTATCTTGGAACACGGTAAAAAAGTTTCACCTAACGGATGATGTAACGCTTTTTTGACAGAGGCCTGGACCCGATAGGAATATATATGGCAAAGAAGGGAAAGCTGCCCAGATGGGTAGGATTGATACTATGGGGCTTTAATTGTATGTGGTACCATGTACTCCCTCCCCTTGGTATGCCAGCGGACGAATTCTTAAAGAACATCAGATTTAACCAATAAAGCACTTAGGGTTTTCATTTTCCTTCGAATCCGGCCAGTGTCTTAGCTTTATCGAAGGTGCTTTTTCCAATATAGTTCAAGCTATAATTCAAGGTTTATCGAGAATAGGGTTCTACCCACTCCCCTATTCTATTCCGGAACGTGTCTTACTTTTCGCTTTTCCCTTCTTTTCCTGAAATAAGGAATGCCACCATAATCATGGACACATGATAGGCGACTTTCACAAAATTTCTAGGATGTAGCTTGTTGTTTTTATAAATGGCAACATATTAAGGCCGTTCTTGTTGTCCGTTTGGTTGCTCCCTTTTCTTTCCTTCTTTGTGACAATCTTAAAAATTCCGGATTAGTATGTTGCCATCTTTTGGTTCCGTTAACTTGTTCGGGTTCTTTGTCTGAGTGGTATGAAGCTATTTCTTTAGTTGGGGTTCCTGAGATTGTGATTCCAATCAGGAGCTTGACATTTATGGCAATATATTTAGGCGGTTCTCCTTTTTCTCCTTGTTTTCCTAACTGTGTTTTTTATTTGTTATTCTGGATTGGTATGTTGCCATGATGGGTGGTTTTTTACACGATATTTTCATTTTCATTTCTTATTTTCTTATTTATTTTCTAATTTCACCTTGAGCGATGGCTGGACACCACTGCTTTCTATATAAAATCGGTAGTGAATGAACATAAAACTTCCTGTAAAGGCAAAGGTGGACTCTTTGCCGGTACGATCAATTCGGGATTCATATAAATGCCATGAGCGATATGCATACCTGCTCGGCATCATTTTCTATAAGAACAAAACGGCTGGTCATAGCCAGAATACCGGTGTTGAACTTTCAAGCGCTGTCCTTCGTGATCTCTTCGGCGGGGTATACAGCTTTTATATCAATGGCCTCATCGAAGCGGGTTATATCGTTCAGGTCAATGCACCGTATTCCTTTACGATGACCCTACCCACTGGTGAAAAAAAGACTTTATACTGCAAGGGTACTTATAAGTTGAGCAGCTCCCATGTTGCCGATAACGGGACGCAGCAAATTTATAGGGGTCATTCCAAAAGATATAAACTCAACACACGACTATTGGGTATCAAGCCAAAACTGAAGGATTACCGGATACAGAACCCTATTTTGATCGATAAACTGAACAAGGTACAGGCCCAGTACTCCAAGAAGGTCCTAGAGAATTTCGCTCCGGCGCGCAAACAGGAAAAGTCCATTAAGTCGCTAAGTATCTCCGCTGAAGTATGGGAACTCTTGAACATCAAGTATCCTACACGTACGCTTTTGAGCACCGCGAAATATCTTCGGCAACAATTGGGCAGCAAAGAACGACTTATAAATTTTCTTCGCACCCTTAAGAACAATAGGCTAACAGAGAAAAACGTGTGCGGTATTATGAGGGCACATGGGCTTGATCCCAAGCACGCTTTCTTCGGTTTTCAGCAGATCGAGACGGCATTACGGCTCTATTTCAAAAGAAAGTACCGTACCCTTATCATAAAAAAAATAGAGGCTATTTCCCGAGGTGAACATGATTTCTTGCGGTTTGCCTACGATACCAAAACGAACCGTCTGTTTACACTGATTACGGAAACCCCAAAGGATATTATGCCTTTCGTGCGCATGGACAATGAGGTTCTTGTTGAAATCGATGGAAACGATACCCAGTGGTCGACCACCTTGGATTATTTGAACCAGGTTTTCAGAATGGGGGCATTTTATAAGAAAGCCTATGATGCTTTGGATGAACGGATTCGGACCGCAAAGGCCAAGAAGGCTTACTATAACGTAAATGCGATTACTTTGGATAACCTTCATGACTATATATTCGAACACCATCGTATCAACTTTAAAAAAGAGCTCTATGAGCTACATCTCTGCCCGGAAATCACCTATGCTGGGAAAACTGCCTTGAACAGGCATTTAAAAAGATTATTCTTGAACGGCCCAAGATGGTATAGACGACTTTTCGATGAATTGCAAAACCTAAAATTCGCCATGGACACCGGTGGGTTCCGTAGCGATATGCTCGATATGGTCAAAAAAGTTTCCCCAAAATATCCAGGTGAGCGTATAAAAAAAGATCTTTTGGCCTGGGTACTTTTTGGCCCCTCCCCTTTTCCGTATTATGCGGACAATACCGTTGTCCGTACCTTCCGATTAAAGTACGGGGCAGTCCTGAACGCTTTGGAAACCCTTAAGAACAGAGGTTTCGACCATCATAAGTTTGGCTACAGTTCCTATGAGCGATGGAAGTTGTTATCGATCATCAACCAGCGAAAGGAGGCCTCTATTTTTATATTGGATGCAACGGCCAATATTGCGGAGCCTTTCCTTACCAAGCACGATGCACTATATGTTAAGGAAAGCGACGCGGATAGCGTTTATAAACAAATGCAATTGATATTGAAGAAAAATAAATCAAGGTTGCATGTTTCCATGGGTAACATTTATAGAGGATATTGGCGTGATACTATAGAACCGGAGGAGCATCATGCGATTGGAAACGACCCCAACAAGGTCATCGAACTAAGTGCGCGTTTGAACAAACATGCAAGACTACTTAAAACGACCGGATAGATTTATCCGTTCGTCTTTTTAAGCAGTATCGATATCGCTTCATGGGCCGC
>JBARUM010000463.1:0-1887 GCA_049645725.1 Maribacter sp. | reverse complement strand
GATCGCCATCGAACCACAAGGCAGGACCTCCACTATCGCCTGGGCCGCTGATGCCTTCTAGCGTTAGTGCATTTCCTGAATCCGGGGCATCAAAAGTAAAGCGGATATAACTAGGTTTGGTGCCGTCAATTAAGTTCTGGGCGGCCCTGAGTTTTCTGTCTTTGTTAATGGCTCCGTCTACCATGCCTTTGTCGCCTGTGCCTGCCCAACCCGTGCCTGCAAAAATGATCTCTTTGCCTACTTCATCCGTCTTTTCATAAAGTATGGCCAACTCCACATTGGGTACATTTTCTTCCAGTTCTATTAAGGCAATATCATGATTTACGGCTCCCCTCAGGTTATAATCTGGGTGAATGATTTTTCTTTTGATGGCGTATTTTACACCGTGTACAGTAACATCTTCCCCTACCCTTGAGCTTTCCAAAACATGGCCTGCAGTAAGGATCCAATTGGGTTGAATAAATGTGCCGCAACCTGCATTTAACCGCACAGCCGAACCACCATACTTTGCGCCCAAGGCCACATATTCTGAATCGTCCACATCATGCCTCATGACGATTTCTTTGGATGACCCCATCAACAATATGCCTATAAAACTAAGTGAAATGAATGCTTTCATATCTTGAGATTTTAAACCAAAAGCCAATTTACGTAAGCGCTTTCTTATTTACAACTAACTATTTAGTAGATAGATTTACAACCAAACTATTTAAGGATTAAATAATACTTATGTTGTAATTCTCTATATTGATTTCGCATAGACAGAAACTTCCTTATAGCGACAATTATTAGGCTGCTATACGGAAGTTGAGATAAATTATGTGAGATTTGTACGCCACAAATGTGGCGCATAAATAACCTTATATGCAATTTAAAGCAAACCAAGAATGACAAACCTTTATTGGTCCGTTTATAAAAACCTTGAAAAAGAGCTAATTCGACTTTCTGAATACGTTCACTTTGATGATGATCAGCTTTCAATATATTCTGTGAAAATTGCCGAATTACTTATTAGGTGTTCTGTAGAAATAGAATCCATATCTAAAGACCTCTATATAAGATTAGGCGGTACAATCCCTTCCGACAGTGATTTATACTTTGATACAGATTGCTTACAACTTATTGAGGACAATTGGCTGCTGAGTAAAAAAAAGGTTATCCTAGCCGCTCCCAACTTCTATTTTCAAGAGGATGACAATAGGGTTTTAAATCCACTTTATAAAGCAAACCGAAGGGGAACAAGTGGAGCAGATTGGAAAAAAGCATACCAAGCAGTAAAACATAATAGAGTTGGTAATCTAACTAAAGGAAGTATAAAGAATTTAGTCAGGGCATTGGCTGCTCTTTATCTCCTCAATATTTATTTCAAAGAAGAAACCTATGATTTGGAAAAGGACAGTAAGGCGACTAACCTACCTACTAATATGGGGTCAGATTTATTTGCAATCAAAATTCATAAATGGACTAGCTATGATGGAGAAGGAAATTATAGAAAAAATGATGATTTTGACGAGTGTGTTTATCTAACCAAATGGAAGAAAGATTCTGAAGAAAAAGTAAATGCTGCTAATCAAAAAATGCAGAAAGCAAACATAGAATTTCTTTTAAAACACCCAAAATTCTTATCGTGGTCCAAAACCAATAAAATAGAAGATTATCGAGGCAATAACTTAGCTTGGGACGTCTTAGGTCAAGAAACATACATTCAAATGATTAGACAGACTTCAAAGGAAACAATGGATGTTCACAAATCAATTGAGTATGAAGCCAGGATAAATAAAAAAACCATATAACACGGTATATAACAAATAGGGCGTTCTGTGGATTAGGAGAGTTTAGTGCTATTTACAAACACCACTAAATCGTTTCGCCCCTGTTGGTGAAGAA
>JBARUM010000462.1:0-19155 GCA_049645725.1 Maribacter sp. | reverse complement strand
CTCTTAACCCTAAACATCTATTTAAATTAAGGTCTTGCGGCAAAGCATTATCATAAACAGCCCTGAAACCTTTCTCGGTAAAAATGTGTTTAACAATTGTACTTGTTTGATGTTGGTTCTCATATTTAAACCCTTCAAACTTTGTTGGAACAATAATATATTTATACTCGTTCAAATTACTTTGCCCTGAGCATAAATAGCTAAAAATTAGAAAAAGTGATATTAGTATTGTTTTCAAAATCTTCAAATTTTAATTGTTACGATAGGTAAGTGAAAAAAGCGTGCCAAAAGCTAGAATAAAAGAAACACAGGGCTTCAATCTATCATTTCCTGCCCCAAGATATGATATTTAATCCTAATTGAAAAGAAGCATAATTACTTGCCGCTATGTTTTGATATGACAACAAATTATCCGCCATAAAGTATAGATTAATTGGACCTGCCTGGAGGTTCAAACCTAAACCTAAATTTGTGTAACTAAATTTATCCGCAGTATATGTGGCTTTCAAAGCCATATAATTCCCTAGCCTTCTTAAATAAAATCCGGTTAAAGCAAATTGAGGACCTCTTGGTCTATTAATTGCGTACAATTGACCTCCAAAAGAATTTCTATATTTTACCCTAAGATTTCTTCCAGAACTACCAGCGGTACAATCACAATTTACATTTGACATGTTTCCTATAGGTTTTCCAAAATCATGACGTAAAGAAGCGTTAAGTTTTGTAGGTCTAAACGTGATATAGCCCTTATTGGATGTTTCAAAAGGAACAATTTCCTCTATCTCATCCACTAAATCTTGCCAAAAATCCCTATTTAAATTTGCGAAATCCTCTAAAACATTAATTTCTATACCCTCTACCGTAGCGTTTCCATTAAGGCTATAAGTATACACGTCTCCTGTATGATAAATAAGGCCTAGGTCTAACAAACTTCCAGTAATAACTGTTCGCTCACTTAAGTGATACGAAAAACCAACATCAAGACCCAAGCCCAAATCACCGCCAAAAAGTGCTCTTTTTATTACAGCATTGCTAAGCGTTTCACTCCTTTCGGCATTTCTCAACTCACCAAAACCCGAACTCCTTAATTTTAAATCCGCATTTATAGTAGTAGCGAGTAGATTGTTCTGTCCTTCGGTATTCACAAAGAAACCATTATTCGTAGAGGAATTATAATCGGCAATTGCGGAATATAATTTACCTCTTGCCCCAATAGTTAAATTTTGATTCACCATTTTATTCACTCCAAAATGGTAAACATTAACCAAGGAGCCCCTAGATTTTAAATCACCAAGGTCAAACCTTCTATTTAATTGGTTTGCATTGCCTTCAAAAGCCAAATAAGCATAATCCTGAGGCCAATAGGTAATATTATCCATCTCCAAATAAGCCCCAAATGAATAAAAGACATTAGGGTTTTTATTCCTGTATCCTCCGCTTAAAAGTTCCAGACTTACATTACCCATAAACTCATCCCTGGTTGATAAACCAGCAACCATTCGTTCCCTAATTTTAACATTGATGTCCAAACCGTCTTGTGCAAAAATATCGTTCACAGCTATGCCATTAGACCCTAAATGGGCTGAAACACCTGAAAGCATGGGTATACCCGCATACCAATTAAAATTGGTCTCCACGCCAGGATTGACCATTAACGACTGGGGAACCTCTGAAAAATCATAAAGTAATTGCTTGTTTTGTCCTTGTAAAAAAGAAAAACTGAGAAGAAATATGATAAAATAGCCCCTGAAAATTTTCATTTTAGTCGAAGCCTGAATTTACCTGCAGATCTTAATATTATAGATGGCTCTGGAAGGTTGGAAGTACTGGTATTGTCCCCTAGATTTCTTGCGCTAAGTCTAATGTTGGTTGTATTCCTTAATAAATCCAGACTTTTACCTGAATTACCATAAGCCACTTCTCTCGTCAATACTGCTGTTGGAGCGGCGTCCATTTGAAAAAATTCAATATCCAATACGTTGTCATCCTCATCTAAAAACTCGATGGAAACCTCTATATCCTTGCTTGTTGTGTTTTCTAACTCATAGGTTAACGCTCCATCCAAAACGCGATCGGCAAAGAACTTTACTTCAAAAGCGTCAAAATTAAAATTCTGAGAAAAAAAACTAAACCCTACTATTCTATTGATTAGACTCTCCTGTGCTTCCACAAAAAAAATGCTCGTCTCAAATGTAGGAGTAATGGTTAAATCATCATACTGTCCAAAGTCTTGTTTTTCTGCACAGGAAGCAATAATCAAAAAAACTAAAATTAGTATCCTTAAACCTTTCATTAAAATTATCTAACACTATAAAATGAATGTATTAGTAATAACTCTACAAATAACTTTTTATTTCCCTTAAATCTTGAATCATAGGACAATGAGCATGAAATGGCTCATTATGGGCGTTAAAATGAAGTGCATAAAGCCCTACACTCTGTGCCCCTAGAATATCCGCTTCCAAGCTATCTCCTATCATTATAGATTTTTCCGGAGCAACCTTAGCATTTTTAAGGGCAAGGTCAAAAATTATAGGATTTGGTTTTTTTACTCCTGCCATTTCAGAATTAATTACCTGATCAAAAAAAGAAAAGATTCCAGAGTTCTGTAATTTCTTGTCTTGGATTTCTTGAAATCCGTTGGTGATAATATGAAGTCTGTATTTCGGTTTTAGATATTCTAAAACCTCGATGGTATTGGGAAAGAGATTATTAAAAGACGGTAAATTATCAATGTATTCTTTGGCCAAACTGTTAATAGTGTCTTCAGAAACCCGGTAATCCAACTTATCAAAAACAGTTTTTAGACGCTGGTATCTCAGGTCTTTTTTGCTGATTTTTTCTTCGCGATACAATTTCCAGAAAACTAGATTAGCTGGCACATAAACTTCAAGGAAGTTAGGTAATTCAATCTCGATTTTATGTTCAACTAAAATCTTTTCAAACGTAAGTGCTGAGTTTTTATCAAAATCCCATAAGGTATGGTCCAAATCAAAAAAAACATCCGTAATTAAATCTTTATACATGATAATCCTTCAAAACAGATTTGTAAATTGTCTTCCATTCCAATCGCTCCGAACTACCCAAAAGCTCATTTGAAAATACGGTCATAAAATGGCCATGCACTTTTTTAACCTCATCGTAAACAAGGCTTAATCGCAACAATACTTCTCCCTGCCGTTTTAAAGCTGACAGGGCATAGTCATGTACAGCAAAAGGATGAACTTTAATAGGCTGTTGAATCTCTAACGGAATATCATAAAAAGAAAATGGTGTACATGTACCCGCTCTAAAACCAATTTCATGGGAATATCCCATAGTATAATCATCCGTAAACTCTGCCGCTATGAGCTTTCTATAAGTTTCGGGAACATCTACACGGTTATAGCGCATCCGAGAAGAAGACACGGACCGATTAATAACCGCTTCCAAATTGGTTTTCTCCTTTTTTAATATTTGTTCATTGTTAAATGAAGTGTAGGAAGCTGCCAATGCAACAATACTGTAATCCGCTATATACTTAATTAAGGACTTAAACCTATTATTGTTTATGGATACGTTCTTATCGTATTTTGAATAGTCGGCGAATTGAAAAAAGAAAATACTCTTTATATTATATTCCTTATGCCAAGTTAGCAATTGGGAAAAATTATCATAAGGATCTTTTCTTATCTTGAACCATACCGCCAATCTATCAACCACACGTCTTATTTTAAAAGTGCCAAGATCCAATGCCAAACCTGATAGTCCACGGACAACACCTCTATGGGAATAGCAGTGTGAGGTAGTCACATCTAAAAGTGATGTAAAGGCATAGTTTCTCTGCTTTCCTTGTAAGTCTGGAAATCTTTCTTGAAGTAGAGCAAATAATTTATAGGTCCATATATCTACTACAGGTTTGTGGAGAAAATTATGCTGATACGCCACGCTATCCTTTGGTGAAAATCTACCGTGAATATCTTTTACATGGGGTAGATATTCCTCATATCTGCTTAATAAATAAAAACTTGCAGCAAAAACATCAAAAGGCACGTTACTGCGCTCATCGGTATTAAAAAAACAGGGGGTTCCCTCCCAATCCGCAACATTCATTTGAACATCATTGATGCCCTGTTCAAATAAAAGATCATTACTTCGTACAAAAAACTCATTCTGCAATGGTTGTCTAGTATAAGTAATCTTAGGTCCCGAATGTTTAATAAATTCCTCAACTTTGGTTGTAAAGCCAATTTCAACCCCTAATATTTTTGTGAAGAGATGCCTCATTATGTAGCTTAAACGAGGCGTAATTTTATGGGTATAGATTAATAGCATTTACAATATCTTATCATCTGCAAAACTAAAGTATTTTCTCTGGGTTACGATCAAGTGATCTAAAACCTTAATATCCAAGGCCTCTCCAGCCAATTTTATCTTTTGGGTAATTTTTTTGTCCGCATTACTCGGTTTCAATGTACCAGAAGGATGGTTATGTGCCAAAATTAAGGCTACCGCTCCCAGCTCTAATGTGTGTCTCATAATTATTCTGACATCTACCAATGTTCCGGTTATACCGCCTTTGCTTAATTGTGCCTTGTGTAAAACCCTATTTGAATTATTCAAATATAAGATCCAGAACTCTTCATGCTCCAAATCTCCGATTATAGGTTGCAAAAGTTCGAAGGCGTCACGGCTACTCCCTATGGTTTCAATTTTCACAGACTCCTCACCTCTCCTTCTTCTTCCTATTTCCAATGCCGCAGCAATGGTAACTGCTTTCGCCTCCCCAATGCCTTTGAACTTCATTAATTGTTTTACAGACAATCGTCCCAATTCATTAAGACTATTATCAGTTGAGGCCAAGATTCGTTTGGAAAGTTCTACGGCACTCTCAGACCTACTGCCGGAACCAATAAGAATAGCTATTAGTTCTGCATCCGATAGCACAGAGCGCCCTTTGTTCATTAATTTCTCTCTTGGCTTGTCATCATCCGACCAATTCTTTATGGAGAGTGATTGGGGCTTTTCTTGCATCTGCTAAAGATAATGAACTAATTATTTTATCGTAAATTGAATTCCGACAAAAAAGCGACCAATGAAATCACTGCTAAACACCGACACCCACAAAGAAATCAGAGCTAGATTAGAAAAGTTAAGTGAGCACTCCGAACGCCAATGGGGCAAAATGACAGTAGGACAGATGTGTTGGCACTGCCAATACCCACTAAAATTAGCCATCAAAAACAAGGAAAATACTTCAAAGGGAAATTGGTTTATCCGAGTTTTTTTTAAGAAGTCCCTTTATAATGATAAACCCTGGCGTAAAAACCTGCCTACCTCACCCCAATTAAAGGCAAAAGAACATAAGGATTTTAAGGAGGAATATGCCAAATTAAAGGCACTTGTAGATGAGTTTAGTTCCTTAAATAATCGTGAAGTTTGGTACCCACATCCTGCTTTTGGGCCTTTCACAAAAGAACAATGGGGACAGCTGCAGTATAAACATTTAAATCACCACCTAACTCAATTTTCGGTTTGAAAATAGTGAAAAGTGAAAATAACTTTTCTATTTAAGGAGCTCTTTAAAAGTTTCCAAATTAAAACCTCCATAGTTCCCGGAACTCATAAGTAATAAAGCAGTGTCCTTATAATCTTTAGCTCTCAAATAGTTATGAAATAAGGGCGCATCCGTAAATATAATTAAATCATCTCGTTTAAAAGCCTCGGAAATTTGTTTGGGTGAAACTGCCTTTAACTTTTTTATTGCAACGGACTCAGGTAGATAAAAGATGACCGCCTCATCGGCAGCATCTAGAGCCCCGTTGTACTGCTTTAAAAACTCAGGATTAAAACTGCTATAGGTATGTAATTCCAAACATGCCACTAATTTCCTTTTTGGATATTGTTGTTTTACAGCTTTGGTAGTCGCAGCTACCTTACTAGGGGAATGCGCAAAATCCTTGTAAGCAACATTAGTTTTTCCTTCGGAAATTTTTTCTAAACGTTTTGAGGCTCCTTTGAATGTGGAAATTGCTATATAAAAGTCCTCCTCGTCCACGCCCATGTGCTGACAGATCCATTTAGCGCCGGCAAGGTTACTAAGGTTATGCTTTCCAAAAACTTCAATCGGCATTGGCCCTTCCGGGGTTTCTAAAAGGGTTTGACCATCTACCACCGTATATTCAGGAGTTTTGTAAGGTAATTTTCTAATAGAATTTTCAGATGCCTCAACCACACTTTTTACCTCCAGCTCTTCCTCGTTGTAGGTGATACTACCCCCATTAATAATACTATCTACAAAAATTTGGAACTGCTCAACGTAGTTTTGAAAAGTAGGGAACACATTTATATGGTCCCAAGCAATGCCACTTAGGAGCGCAATATTAGGTTTGTACAAATGAAATTTAGGTCTTCTATCTATTGGAGAAGAGAGGTATTCATCCCCCTCCAAAACTATAAAATCGTTATCCTCCGTTAGGTGCACCATCCGCTCAAAACCATCCAACTGAGCACCCACCATAAAATCTACTTCTCTATCATGATAATTGAGCACATGTAAAATCATAGAGGTAATCGTGGTCTTACCGTGGCTTCCTCCAATGACCACCCGAGTTTTATCTTTTGATTGTTCATAAAGAAATTCAGGATAAGAGTAAATGGTAATTCCCAGCTCCTGTGCCTTTAATAATTCTGGATTATCCGCTTTGGCATGCATTCCCAAAACAATGGCATCTAGGCCTTTATGAATTTTTTCCGGATACCAACCAAAAGAATCGGGCAACAATCCTTTGGCGGCCAATCTAGATTTAGAAGGCTCAAAAATAACATCGTCACTTCCGGTAATCGTATATCCCTTATGTTCCAAGGCTAAGGCCAAGTTGTGCATAGCACTGCCACCAATTGCTATAAAATGTATTTTCATTAAAATAAGTTCTGGTGTAAAGATAGTTATCACAACGAGCACAACAAACAGCTTCTTTCTTCACCAGTTTATTTTTACCTTCGATATAAAATAAGATTTAAATGGATTTTAACCTCTCTTCTATACAATCAAAAGAAATAATGCCTGGTTATCATGGCAAATTAGTGCATTCAGAAACGATGAGTATGGCCTTCTGGACCGTAGAAAAAAATGCAACTGTTCCCGAGCATTCACATATGAACGAACAGATTATGCACGTAATGGAAGGTGAATTCGAATTTACATTGAATGGAAGAACGAAAATATACCATCCTGGTGATCTTGTAATCATTGCACCGCACCATAGGCATAGTGGTAAAGCATTGACGGCTTGTAAATTGATAGATGTTTTTAGTCCAACACGAGAAGAATATAAGTAGAAGCTCCCAAACGCCCAAAGGGGAAATATCATCTTACGGCTAATAAAATAAAAACTTATGAAAATAGATTTAAAGGGTAAAAAAGCCCTAGTTGGAGGTAGTAGCAGCGGTATTGGAAAAGCGATAGCTCAGCAACTAGCAGGGAGCGGGGCAAGTGTTACGCTAATGTCCAGGAGTGAAGATAAGTTGAAAAAAATTGTTTTGGAATTGCCCGTTTCAAAAGGACAAAAGCATCAATATCTCGTTGTGGATTTCACTGATTTTAAAAACTACCAAACCATCATTAGAAATTATTTTAAACTGAATTCCGTGGATATTTTAGTCAACAATACACAAGGACCATTGGCAGGAAGTGCGCTGGACAAAAAGGTATCAGATTATCAAGAGGCATTTGACCTTCTTTTTAAAACAGTGGTTTTCACAACTGAACTGGCCCTCCCCCAAATGCAGAAAAACAAGTGGGGAAGGATTATCAATGTAGCATCAGTTTCGGTCAAAGAGCCATTATCGTACTTAGCACTTTCAAACGCTATTAGAGCGGCAGTGACGACATGGGCCAAATCCTTGGCAACAGATGTTGGAGCTGATAAAATAACCATAAACAATATTCTTACGGGATATTTTGATACGGATCGGATTGCGCAATTAAATGCAAAAAAGGCAAAACAATTGAATATTCCAGAAAGTGAGGTAAGAAAAGAAATGGAATCTCGTGTGCCCTTAAAACGTATTGGTGACCCAGAGGAGTACGGATTTCTAGTAGCTTTTTTAGCTTCGGAAAAGGCCGCCTATATTACTGGCACTAATATTCCCATTGACGGTGGATTATTGAAAAGTTTATAAGTCTATTTTGTAATTAAAATCCAATTATTAGGTCTTTACTTGCCCAAAAGACCACTTCCCTAATTCATCCTTGTGGTTGGTACGGCTTTTGTACACATTTGTTATGTAAATTAGATACGATTAAAGCCCATGGTGAGCCTTTAATCAGATAATGGTAACACCAATCTTCATAAATAAATCTGATAAATTGGTTAGCGAATAATTACTTAGATGAGAATATTGATAGCTACTTTAACTTTAATCCTTTTTTCACACGCCCTAATCTCTCAGGACGCCAATAGCTCTTATAACCAATTATGGGCACAAGTGCACAAATTAGAGAAAGATGTTTTGACCAAATCCGCCTTAGAGGTGGTGCAAACAATTTATTCTAAGGCTAAAAACGAGCAGAATTCCAGCCAAGTTATTAAATCGCTCTTGTTCACTTCAAAATATGCATTAATATTGGAGGAAGATGCCCAATTGAAAGTCATTAGTGACCTAAAGAAAGAAATTTCCAGCGCTAACTTCCCTGTCAGTAATATCTTGGAAAGTTATTTGGCAAATCTATATTGGCAGTACTTCCAGCAAAATCAATATCAATTTTACAATAGGACGACCACCAAAGCCAAGGTAGATTCTGTCGATTTTAGAACTTGGGATTTAACCACTTTGTTCCATGAAATCAGTTTCCATTTCGAAAAATCGCTCAAAAACCACGAGGAGCTTCAACAGGAAAAGCTTAAGGGTTTTCAGGAAATTATAATGCCTCAGGAGGATTCTGAGAAATTCAGAACTACACTTTTTGATTTATTGGCGCACACTGCCCTACAGTTTTACAAGACAGACGAAACAAGCATAACTAGGCCATCGGATAAGTTTGAGATTGATAATCCTGAATTACTTTGCGAAGCCTATTCATTTACGCAGCTCACCATTCCCGATTCCGATAAGACATCCCTACAGACAAAAGCACTGAACTTATATCAGCAGCTAGTTGCATTTCACTTTTCCGACCCAAACCTTGAACCACTTGTGGATGTGGATATAGAGCGATTAAACTACACCTACTCTAAAGCCATTTTCCAAGGCAAGGACGATATCCTTTTGAAAGTATTAAGAGAATCCGCAGAGAACCTAAAACTTCATGAATCATCCGCACTTTATCGTTATGAAATAGCATCGTTGCTGCGAACCCAAGGCAATAGTTACAATCCAATAAAAAGCGATGATAAAAGATGGAAGCTTAAAGAAGCCATTGCACTATGTGATGCTGTTTATGCAGAATTTCCAAATAGCAGAGGAGCGGAGAAGTGCGCAGTTTTAAAGTCTCAGATACTGGCTACCAATCTTAATATTACAGCGGAAAAGAACGTACCCATTGCAAAAGCATCGCGTCTGTTGATTAGTTATAAGAACCATGATGCCTTAGACCTTAAAGTCTATAAAATACGTGATAAGCAATTGGAAATACTGGAAAACTTATACCCAATACAAAAGCAATTCGGATATATTCAAGAACTTGAACTACAAACCAGTTGGACGGCACAGCTAAAAAATGAAGGGGATTACCAGCAGCATGGGATAGAAATTCCTCTTCCTTCCCTTTCCAATGGTCAGTACATTATTTTAGCAACGCCTTCTACTCCGGAACAAGAAAAGGATTCCACAGAGAGTTTTGCTTTCAGCCCAATACAGGTCACGAATTTGGCACTGACCGAAACTCGCACTCCAGAAGAACACATTTTTCAGGTCGTAGATAGGAATACGGGTAAACCTATGCCAGATACCAAAATCACTCTTTATTACAAAAAAAACTACCGTGGAGCTTTATTAACCAAGAGTTTTGTGACCGATAATAATGGTTTGGCTTCTATCGATTTAAACGGAAGTAGTATTTCCGTTCAAAAATGTAAGGTCGATGCTGGAAGTGACGTAGCCTTTTTTGGAAATATCTACATCAACCAAAAGCAGCGAAAGGAGAAAACACCCAGAGTATCCTATAAAACCTTTTTGTTTAAGGATAGAAGTATTTACAGGCCTGGGCAACCTCTTTATTTTAAGGGTATCCTTATTGAAAATAATGGTGGGCTTTCCAAAGTAGCTACGGAAGAAACTGTTAAGGTTGGTCTGTATGATGTAAACGGACAAAAAGTCTCAGAGATGGATTTAGAAACCAACGAATTCGGTTCTTTTACGGGAGAATTTATACTCCCAAACTCTGGACTTACCGGTCAACATTATCTAGAGGTATATGGCTTCTCAGGTTTGGTGAACGAGAACTTTTATTTTTCGGTAGAAGAATACAAACGCCCAAAGTTTGAAACTTCCTTCAATCCTATCAAAGAAACTTTTAAAGTGAATGATAGTGTTATCATTAAAGGAAAAGCTACAGCCTTTGCTGGAAGCTCAATTTCCGGGGCAAAAGTTACATACCGCGTACAGCGTAATGTAGATTTCCCGCAATGGTATTATTGGAGAAGGTCCTATTTTAATAATGAATCCCAAGAAATTGCCCATGGGGAAACGATTACCATTGATAATGGCGATTACGAAATCAGCTTTAAAGCTATTCCCGATTTATCTGCGAACAAGGAAGACCTACCGATTTTCACCTACTCAATCACAGCAGATATCACCGACGTAAATGGGGAAACCCGAAGTACATCAACTACCGTACAGGTTGGATATCACGCCATGACCGTAAACATTATGGTGGCCGAACAACTGGATAAGAACCTTAAAGACCAGAATATTAGTATCGGCACACAAAACCTAAACGGTGAAAACGTTCCGGCAAAAGGGATTTTGAAAATATATAAGTTAAAATCGCCAGACTATGTATTACGTAGTAGACCTTGGCCGGCACCGGATTATCAATACTGGTCCAAAAAAGATTTTAAAGAACTGTATCCACATGATTCCTATACTGCCGAGCATGACCCGAATACTTGGGAAAAGGGAAAGTTAGTTCAAGAGGTGGATTTTGATACCGAAAAAAGCACGGAAATAGCATTGAAAAACCTTAAAAAATGGGAATCGGGCCAATATCTTTTGGAACTGGAAACTACAGATGTTTTTGGGCAAAAGGTAGAAGCAAAATCCAGAACCAACGTATACAGTGAAAAAGAGCGGAAGTTAGCCGATAATCAACTATTCGATGTAAAAACAGATAAACCTTCCTATGAAGTTGGAGACATGGCAGAAATTACTTTCTACAGCAACGTAGAAAAAGTTTTCGTTACGGTTAACATAGAAAAAAACAAGGGAATAACACGTACCGAAATATTGGAAGTGAATAAAGGATGTGAATCCATTAGTATTCCCGTTTCCAAAAATGATGAAGGTGGTTTTATGGTTCATTACAGTTATTCGGTTTATAACAGTTATCAATCAGGAAGTGTTTCCATTTCCGTTCCTTATCCAAAGACCAACTTGCAAATTGAAATTTTGACCTTTCGGGATAAATTACAACCAGGAACGGATGAGACGTGGAGCTTTAAGGTTAAAGGCCCAAAAGGCGAAAAGGTAACGGCCGAATTATTGGCGAGTATGTACGATGCTTCCTTAAATCAATTTGTAGGCCATAACTGGTATTTTGACCCTGTAAACAGACCCTATTATTACGCTTCAATTTATACAAATGCAAATCAAAGTTTTGGAAACATATCCTTCAGGAATTACAATACCTTTCAAAATATTTATGGAGTACCAAACCAAAATTTTGACCAACTGGAGTGGTTTGGCTTGAGTTTTAATAATCAATATTATGCGCAGCAAAACTATTTGAGAAGACGCCAAGCCACTTTACAAAACACTTCTAGCACAGATGCCTCAGTAAAAAAAGGCTATGTAAAAGGTACTGTTTATGATCAATTCGGTCAACCGTTACCTGGTGTTAATGTTCTTATTTCTGGCACTACTAATGGAACCCAGACCGATTTTGATGGTAATTTTTCGATAGTGGCGCAAGAAGAGGATTCACTGATTTTTACCTACATTGGCTTTGAAACGTCAAAGCAGAAAATTGGAAAAGATAACTTTTATCAAATCTATTTACGAGAAGATTCCAGTGAGCTAGAAGAAGTTGTGGTTACTGGATATGGGGTTCAAAAAAGAACACAAAGGATGGCAGTGATTTCCGAGGTCGCCAGTGATGATATGGAAATGGAAGCGGATGCTAGTTATCAATTAGAAGGGAAAGCCGCCGGAGTAATTGTGAATGCCTCACCGGCATCTGAATCATCTATTTCCCTTAAACCTATGGATTTTAGTGCAGTACAAATCCGTAAAAACCTTCAAGAAACTGCTTTCTTTTTTCCAAAATTAGTAACGGATGCCGAGGGTAATGTAACTTTCAATTTCACCTCGCCCGAAGCCCTTACCCGATGGAATCTACAATTACTTACGCATACCAAAGATTTAAAGCACGCTACAGCTACCCTATCTACAGTGACGCAAAAAGAATTGATGGTCTTGCCCAATCCACCGAGGTTTTTGAGGGAAGGCGATGTCATTACCATTAGTGGCAAAATATCCAACCTATCCGATAAAAATCTAGCCGGTTTTGGTCAATTGGAACTAACAGATGCAACCACTGGAAAATCCATTGATTCCTTGCTAAAAAACACCAAAAAGACACAGGAATTTTCTGTTGCTACTAAAGGGAGCACACAACTTTCTTGGGACATTAGCATTCCAAAAGGAATACAGGCCGTACAATACAAAATTGTGGCGCAGGCGGGTGATTTCAGTGATGGGGAACAAAGTGTTTTACCCGTACTCACCAACAGAATGATGGTGACCGAGACTATGCCTATGTGGGTGAGAAGCAATCAGACCAAGACGTTTACTTTGGAAAAGTTGGCTTCGACTCCGCTCAGCCAACATCTCTCGGGTACTGAGCGTAGCCGAAGTACGCTCAGTCACCATAAATTAACCTTGGAAATCACTTCCAATCCTGCTTGGTATGCGGTGCAGGCTTTACCCTATTTAATGGAATATCCATATGAGTGCAATGAACAAACATTTTCAAGGTTCTATGCCAATTCCCTGGCCAGTCATATAGCCAATTCCAATCCGAGAATCCGAACCGTTTTTGACCAATGGGCAAATTCTGATACTTCTACAGGCTCATCATCAGCGCTCTTGAGTAATCTGGAAAAGAACCAAGAATTAAAATCCCTTTTGATTCAAGAGACCCCTTGGCTTAGGGATGCACAGTCCGAAACAGAACAGAAAAAGCGAATAGCACTTTTATTCGACTTGAATAAAATGCAGAACGAAAAGGAAATGGCTTTGCAGAAATTAAAAAGTAATCAGATGTCCTCGGGCGCATGGCCTTGGTTTAAAGGTGGTAGGGAAAACCGTTACATCACCCAGCATATTATTTCCGGATTGGGTCATTTGAGACAGCTCACTTCCACTACGCTCAGTGACCAAAATTCGACTACGCCCAATGACCAAAATTCGGGAACTGAACGCAATCGAAGCCCTGAAATACAGCTAATTAAAAACGCCCTTGATTATTTGGACAAGGAATTTGTGAGAGAATATGAGCAAATGAAAAAGTATACAACTGATTTGTCCAAGGACCATTTGAGCCATACCCAAATCCAATACCTGTACATGCGTAGTTTTTTTAAAGGTATTAAAACTTCTAAAAAAGTAGATGAAGTAACCGACTACTATTTGGTTCAGGCGCAAAGATACTGGATCAATAAAAATCTCTATTCCAAGGGAATGTTGGCTTTAATACTTCACAGAAATCAGGATAATCAAACGAGCAACAAAATTATGCGTTCGTTAAAAGAAAATAGTATCGTATCCGATGAAATGGGCATGTACTGGAACGAAAATACCAGTTCTTGGTATTGGCACCAGGCACCGATTGAAACACAAGCATTACTTATTGAGGCTTTTTCAGAAATTGAAAATGACATGATTACTATTGATAACCTTAAAATATGGTTGCTCAAAAACAAACAGACTAATCAGTGGAAAACCACCAAAGCAACTACAGAAGCGGTATACGCCCTCCTACTCCAAGGTAGTAATTGGCTATCCGTGACCAATGCCGTAGACGTGCTTGTAGGTGGAGCGGAAATTGACCTTTCAAAATTACAAAATGTGAAGGTCGAGGCTGGAACCGGATATTTTAAAACTGCTTGGGACAGCCAAGAGATCCAACCAAAAATGTCCGAGGTTCAAATTAGTAAAAAAGGTGAAGGTATAGCTTGGGGTGCGCTTTATTGGCAATATTTTGAAGATTTGGATAAAATTACTTTTGCAGAAACTCCGCTAAAATTAAAAAAGAAACTTTTCTTGAAAAAGAATACGGCTACAGGAGAAGAAATTACCGAAATCAAGGCGGAAACAAATTTGAGTGTAGGGGATTTGGTTCGTGTTCGTATCGAATTGAAGTCCGATAGGGATATGGAGTTCATTCATATGAAAGATATGAGAGCCGCCGGTTTTGAACCCATAAATGTAATTTCCAAATACAAGTGGCAAGATGGTCTAGGTTATTATGAGAGTACTAAGGATGCAAGCACTAATTTCTTTTTTGATTATTTGCCCAAAGGCGTCTATGTTTTTGAATATGACGTACGGGTAAATAACGCAGGAGATTTCAGCAATGGGATTACAACGATCCAAAGCATGTACGCACCGGAATTCAGTAGTCATAGTGAAGGGGTTAGGGTATCAGTGAGTAGTGAATAGTTGGCAAATTTAAAAAAACATAAAATCGAACTCATTACTTATAACTATTTTTGATGTAGGCGTAAGCAGAATTTGAGATTGACACTGGAATTTGAACTTTTTACAAACTCATCTTATCCTTAAATAGATAGGATTGCCTACGGGAAACTTCTATCTCATTGCCGTTGGTCATGGTCAGTTTAAGTTTTCCGTTGAACCAAGGAACAACATTTGAGATGAAGTTGGTATTGATAATCTGTTGGCGGTTGGCCCTAAAGAAGTACTTCTCTGGTAGTTTTTCCTCTACTTGATTTAGTGATTTATAGAGCATTGGGTTTTCATCTTGAAAGAAGACACGCGTATAATTTCCCACTATTTCAAAATACGAAATATCCCCTATTTTAACCAACCAGCACTTTTCACCATCTTTAATGAATATTTGGCTGTTCCCAGTAAGACGTTCCTGTGGGTCGGAAGTTGGCTCATTTTCATCTTTTAATCTGGCTTCAACTTTTTCTATAGCTAACGCAAATCGTTTGGCATTGATCGGCTTTAAAAGATAATCCAAGGCATTATATTCAAAAGATTTTATGGCATACTCGTCAAAAGCAGTTGTAAAAATGGTAATTGGGACTTCATCCAACATTTCCAGAAGTTCAAATCCGTCCTTTTCTGGCATATTAATATCCAAAAACAATAAGTCAGGTTTTGTTTTTTGAATCAATAGACACCCATCATCTACATTTTCCGCCTCTCCTACTATTTCAATCTGGGTATGTTTTTTTATCAATTCCTTTAGTTCATTACGAGCCAAACGGGAGTCTTCTACAATTATAGCGTTTATACTCATTTTAAAGGTATTTTTATGGTGGCAACTACTTCTTCGTCATGCTCCTCTAGTAAAAAGGAAGCGCTAGTACCGTAAAGTAATCGAAGGCGCTGTTTAACATTTTTTAGCCCTAATTGTGTAGAATTGTTTGAAAGTATCAACCTACCGGTATTAATTACCTTAATAACTAAATTTTGATTCTTTCGCTCCGTTAGTAATTTAATGGTTCCACCAGATTTCAAGTTAGCAATTCCATGCTTTGTAGCATTCTCAACGAGTAATTGAATAATCATAGGTGGAATTTGAATCCCAAGGGTATCCTTTTCAATATGTTGTGTGAAAATTAAACGATTCTCAAATTGAATTTTGGAGAGGGCTATGTAATTGTCCACCATTTCTAGTTCCTCTTCCAAGGCAATGGCATTTACATCGTTTTTGGTCAAAGAATAGCGCAACATTTCGGACAATTTGGTGAGCATATCCCTGGACTTTTCAACATCCTCCAACATAAGACCTCGTATATTATTCAAACTATTGAACATAAAGTGGGGGTTTATCTGTCCCTTAAGGGTATTTAACTGGGCTTGTTTTAAAGTGGTATTAAGCTCTGCACGTTCCAACCGATTGGCATTCAATTTGGCGGCTATTTTAACGGACATATAAAAAATTGTCCATCCGGTAATAGTGATGAAAGAATTTATTAAAAGTAGACCTATTCCAAAATCCTTGTACATTTCAGGAGCTTTTACATTTTCCTGAGAATACTCTCCTACAAAGTGTCCAAAACCGTATGAAATTCCAAAATAAATAAAAGAAGCAACGGTAATACCAAGAAATATCTTTAAAAGTTGACGCGAATCAAAAGCATCAAAATTTAGAATGCGTTTTAAGAAAGAACGTAACAAACTGGTAGCCAAAATACCAATGAAAAAAGTAGATAGCAACCCATAGTAAAAAATCTCGCTCCCTTTGTACCCGTCCATATCTGGAGTAAAGGCGTAAGCAATAAATACAAGTCCACCCCAACCTAAAAGCTGTACTGCCCAAAAGGAAATATCCCACCTGTATCTTTTAATAAATGAAGCCACTTATTTTAGTTCTAAATTCAAATATAGTTTAATATTCAAAGTTTGTGATGCGCAGGGGTCAACCAACATGCTCAAAAAAGAACTGTGATAATCAAGGACAAAAGGAATTTGACAATTGCAATCATGACATTTTGTTTTTAGAAAATTTGTATAGTCTCTTTTATAAATCTGGCTTTATAGCGAATGGTGAATTTAAATAACCCAACACAGCGGCTATTTTACTAAGGCACCATTAGCTTCACCTTCGTTTGCATTTCCTTTATTTAAAAGTGAAACACCGGTTAAGGTTAATCCCGCATAAAGCGGAAAGAAATAATTCATTAAGTTCAGGTCGGATACCGCGCCTATTAATGATACTGTTACTGTTAAGATTCCAATTCCTAATACTGTAAGTTTTGTTTTGTCGATCGTTTTCATGATAGATAGTTTTAATTGTTATTGTTGTTTTTAATTTCAAACGTTATAAACAGATTTAAAAAGTTTATTTGTGTTTGATCGATGAAGTAAAACTACAGTGGAAATCTCAAGAAAGACAATGAAATATGACGAACGGTAGAAAGAAATCCCCGAACGGGTATTTTACTACACCCAAATGTAACTATTTGTATATCAATTATTTAAATTGAAGTCACAACAAGAAACACCTCTGAAAACATCAATAAAATGGCAATTTTCATCCTTTTTGGGGTATTCAGAACTATCTATTGGAAAGGGATGTTTTATTATTCTAGTTACGTTGTTCAGGAGGGTACTTTACAAATATTTTGGTAATCAATTCTTGTATTTTTTGCTCTTTAATAACCGGGAGATCACCTTCTTTAAAAGGACTCTGACTCACCGCTTGCCATATTAGAATATCTTTTTTAGCATCAACAAAATCAATTTGAAGCTCTCGACTTAGTTTTGTTCCACCCACAGGTATTCCTAAAGAAACACCGCCACCAACATTACCACCGCCACCGCCAAGACCTACACCAACTGAGTTGCCGGGTTGTTCCTTAAATACGGCACTTGTTATATCTATTAAAATATCAGGTTCTTCAGAAAATTTCAACCCTTTGGACTGCAGGGTAATACTCATAGCATTCAACATTCTTTTCTCATCTAACTGGCTTAAGCCAGTTTGCATATCACCAAAGTAATTATAGGTAGTGTAAGCTGAGAAATCTACTTCCTTTTCATAGTCATAGTTAACCCTAATTGCATTACAGGAAACTACCAATAGTAAAACCAATAGATATTTTGCCTTTTTCGTCATTGAATTTTGAATTTCTAACCTATAGATAAATCACTTCTAATTTACAGAAAAAATACGTAGCTATTGATAATCAAACGATTATTCGATTAAGTGTTGAGCATCTCCCAAAGCCTATCCTTTAGCTCTACGATTCCCATGTGAGCAACGGAAGAAATGAACATATAGGGCGTACCCTTAAAATCAGTGTCTAATTCCACTCGCATTTCATCCATTAGCTCCTCGTCCAGCATATCGCTCTTAGAAATAACTACCAGTCGTTGTTTATCCAAAAGTTCAGGGTTATACCTACGAAGCTCGTCCAGTAAAATCTCATATTCCTTACTAATGTCCTTACTATCCGCAGGAATTAAAAACAACAAGGTTGCGTTACGTTCTATGTGTCTAAGGAAATAATGACCTAATCCTTTACCTTCCGCAGCTCCCTCTATGATACCAGGAATATCCGCCATTACGAAACTCTTAAAATCACGATACTCTACTATTCCCAAATTGGGTTTTAAAGTGGTAAACTCGTAATCTGCAATTTTGGGTTTAGCGGATGTGATTACAGAGAGTAATGTGGATTTTCCTGCATTTGGAAAACCTACCAGACCTACATCCGCCAAGATTTTGAGCTCCAACAAGAAAGTATCTTCCTTTCCTTCCAATCCTGGCTGAGCATATCTTGGAGTTTGATTTGTGGCAGTTCTAAAATGCCAGTTCCCTCGGCCTCCCATACCACCCTCTAATACAATTTTTTCCTCACCGTGTTCGGTGATTTCAAAAAGTACATCGTTCGTTTCCGGGTTCTTTACTACCGTACCCAAAGGAACATCCAAATAGACATCCTCCCCATCTGCTCCGCTACTGCGGCTTTTGCTGCCATGTTCCCCATGACCGGCACTAAAATGTTTCTTGAACTTAAAATTGACCAAAGTCCAAAGGTTTTCGTTTCCACGGATAATCACATGACCACCACGGCCACCGTCTCCACCGTCGGGCCCACCTTTGGTAATAAATTTTTCACGATGTAGATGCACAGATCCCTTACCCCCTTTTCCAGAAGCCAGGTTTACCTTTACATAGTCTACAAAATTACCTTCGGTCATTATTTAGAATATAATTTCTAGATTTTTTTCTTGTTTAGGTATACAAAC
>JBARUM010000461.1:0-2197 GCA_049645725.1 Maribacter sp. | reverse complement strand
GGGCATTTCCTACTTGTCCAATTTTCTGCGAAACTGGTCAACCTATGATAGTGCATTATGTTTTTTCAAGTATCGCCTCCGGCTTTTTATCATTTTGAGATGCTGCTATAGCATATGTTTTTCCAATTCGAAGGAATACGCATCATTGGAGGCAATACTAGATGCAAAAGAGTTAAATCATTCTAGCGAATAACTTCACCTTTGTACAAAATCAAAAAAACTTATGTCAATACTAACTATTATCCTAAACATTTTATTACCGCCTCTTGCCGTTTTTATGAAGCACGGGGTCGGAACGACCTTACTTGTCAGTATTTTGCTGACAATGCTAGCTTGGCTACCAGGTGTCATCCATGCATTTTTTGTAAACCAATAAATTAAAATTTAAACACACTATCATGAAATACGCTATACTATCGATGCTTTCTGTACTACTATTAAGTGCGTGCAATGTAAAAAAAGAGGAAAAAGGCGAATTGCCAGAATTGGATGTCGATATATCGGGGGATGCTGGAGAACTTCCCGAATACGATGTTGATTGGGCCTCCGTGGACATCGGAACCAGGACCAAGACAGTTAAGGTCCCAAAGCCGATGATCGTCATGGAGGAGGAGGAAATCGAGGTTCCCGTAATAGATTTTAACATGCCGGGAGAAGAGAGCGAATCCCGCACCTTAATGGTTGAGGCCGAAATCGAAGACAAAGAGCACAGTTTGGAAATCGTTGAAATTCGAGCATCGCAAAAACGTCTATATGTAATCTCTGAACTTAAAGAATCTGAAACCGATCTTGGGGACAATAAAATGAGAATCCAGGATCAGGTAGAACTGAATGCTCCAGACCTTGATGTCAAACATATCATAATCGGGAAAAAAGCCGAAAATCTAATCAATAACCAGTACAGATATATCGATGCTCTAGACGATTTAGACGAAAAAGTAAAATCAGCAAAAGTTATTTATTCAAAATAGAATCCTGAATTCACTGCATTACAAACTGCCGAGGATAGTTATTTCTTGGCAGTTTTTTTATGAAAACGGTTATCGGTATCTTTTTCATAGGATGATGAATTCAATAGCTACTGTCCAATTGAACCTTGACTTGATGCATACCCGGGCTCAAAGGTATTTGACCAATTCTCAATACACTAATGCGACTTAGTGTCCACATCATACTCTTTTAGGACTTTCACCTAAACTAAAAATTTCAAGTCGATGAAACGGTAGAGCGTGGTAAAACCAATAAAATTAAGTGTTAAGCAATTTTTAAATCTACGTATACGACGAAAATATTGAAAAGAACCAAAATCATAGGAACGAACCGATAGTAAATTATATATTGTTCCTCGGAGGTTTTAGGAACAATATGCCCGGTTAAGTTGCGCGAGTACATGGAGTTCTTGCGACGAGGTGCCGTTGAATTGGTTCGGTACAGAAGATTACTGATGGATTGGAACAAAAAGCCACTGCACGAAATATGGAGCCGACCTATATTCTATTTTTGTCGGTTAGCGTCTTGGACTGCAAATACTACCGCAGGCCTTCAATGCTATTTGACGAATAAAAAAGAGAAATACGAAATGAGCGGCGTTGTGAACCTGCAGTTGTCCGTACTATTCCTCTTTGCCCTTTTTCTCCCCCTTATCTGCCAGCGGATGGTCCTTGATTCCAAGACCTACAATTTTTATGATATTCACTATGGTATTGTAAAGCATCAGCACGACGACGACCAGAACCGAACTCAAAAGCGCACTAGCCCCTAAAGTAATGTAGTAAATCGTATTGAACCAATTTTCCGGTATATTCTCACTTTCCGTGACGGGAAGATTAAAGATTAGAAATAGTAGTATGGCCGCAATAAATACAATTGTATCCAATTTCGCAATTTGTAAGATATGCCTATAATGGTCATCCTTAAGACTGGAGGTTGTGTTCGAGCTGACCCCTAACAATGTTAACATTAGGGCCAATATCGTAGCCGAGGCAAGGGCGATGGTATTACAGAGCGTATTTAGACCTCCGATGCTAGCTTTTATCAACTCCTTCGCCTCATAGCCACTTAAACGACCTAGCATAAATGTGCCAAGTGCAATAACGCCCATGGCGATCACACCTCCGATAATGGCCCGTTGTGTATATCTTGATAGGTTCATGTTACTGGTTCAAGGGAATATAATGGAACTTGACCTCTCCTATAT
>JBARUM010000460.1:0-3889 GCA_049645725.1 Maribacter sp. | reverse complement strand
AATTAGAATTATGAAGCTACCCTTTTTTCCTTTGCAGTCCATTTTCTTCCCGGGAGAGACTGTTCCTCTCCATATTTTTGAACCTAGATACAAGCAGCTGATTTTAGACTGCAGGGAGAATGCCATTACTTTTGGTATTCCTGTTTTTATAAATAATTTAATGGAGTATGGGACTGAAGTACAACTCGTAGAGATTGTAAATACATACGAAGGTGGAGAAATGGATATTGTTTGCGTAGCTCGCCAAGTATTTAAAATCATCACTTTTGATAACCAAATGGACGATAAATTATATGCCGGAGGTCTTGTGGAGCTATTGGAGTATGACTATGTTGCGGAGGAAGCTTACAAAAGAAAAGTGATTTTGAAGATTCAGGAGCTATACGGTATGATGAATGTTCCTTTCACACCTATTAAAATGGACGCATATAACAGCTTCACCTTAGCACATAAAATTGGTCTTTCTTTTGACCAAGAATACCAGCTTCTGAAAATGTCCAAGGAAATGGAGCGGCTTACCTACATCAATAATCATTTGACTACAACCATTTCAATTCTTTCAGAAGTGGAACGTACCAAAAAGAAAATTGAATTAAATGGGCATTTTAAGAACTTTGACCCCTTAGATTTTAAGGATATTGAGGTACAACAATAAGGCTTTAGTTATAAAAGTATAATTTCAAGAAATTTTAATGGTGGGGTCTATTAATTAATTATCCATAATTTTCAATTATTACCCCGTGTTCCCTATTTTTGCACAACACATAAACTACCAAAATATATGAACCTTCACGAATATCAGGGAAAAGAAATATTAGCAAGTTTTGGCGTACGAATCCAAAGAGGAATTGTGGCACATAACCCAAAGGAAGCTGTTGAGGCGGCAAAGCAGTTAACGGCGGACACAGGAACAGGTTGGCATGTAATAAAGGCTCAAGTTCATGCTGGAGGACGTGGTAAAGGTGGAGGTGTAAAACTTGCAAAAAACCTTAAGGAGGTCGAGGAGATAGCAGGTAATATTATTGGAATGAATTTGATTACTCCGCAAACTTCGGCAGAAGGAAAGAAAGTACATCAGGTTTTGGTAGCCGAAGATGTTTATTATCCAGGTGATAGCGAAACTAGTGAATTTTACATGTCCGTTCTTTTGAATAGAGGAACAGGTAGGAACATGATCATGTATTCTACTGAGGGAGGTATGGATATTGAAGAGGTGGCCGAAAAAACACCACATCTCATATATACGGAAGAAATAGACCCAGCAACTGGACTTTTAGGATTTCAAGCGAGGAAAATCGCCTTTAATCTTGGTCTATCAGGTACCGCTTTCAAAGAAATGACAAAATTTGTTGCCGCTCTATATAAAGCCTATGTTGAGAGTGATTCTAGCATGTTTGAAATAAACCCTGTTTTAAAAACGTCGGATGATAAGATTATGGCTGTTGATGCTAAGGTGTCTATTGATGATAATGCCTTATATCGCAGAAAGCAATATGCTGAAATGAGAGATTTAAGGGAGGAAAACGCTATTGAAGTTGAAGCTGGTGCTCTTGGATTAAATTATGTTGATTTAGATGGTAATGTGGGTTGTATGGTCAATGGAGCCGGTCTGGCAATGGCTACTATGGATTTGATTAAAATGGCTGGTGGAGAGCCTGCTAATTTCTTGGATGTTGGTGGTACGGCAGATGCGAAAAGAGTTGAGGAAGCTTTTAGAATAATCCTAAAGGATGATGGTGTAAAGGCTATACTGGTAAATATCTTTGGAGGAATCGTGCGTTGTGATCGTGTCGCAAATGGTATAGTAGAAGCCTATAAGAACATGGGAGACGCTATAAAAGTACCGATCATTGTTAGATTACAAGGTACCAATGCCGAGATTGCAAAAGAAATTATAGATAATTCTGGTCTAGCTGTACATTCTGCGGTACAGTTCCAAGAAGCTGCCGATAAAGTAAAAGAAGTATTGGCATAGCTTTTCATAAAAAATATATTTGATAAAGGACAATGTTAATTCAATATTGTCCTTTTTTATTTGTGTACTATTGAAAATTAAAATTCATTAAAATCTAAGGGTCAACCTTGATTTTAGATTTGGAGGTTCCACTCTTTTATATTGTTTCACGAATAATCTTCAATTTATATTATTCATAAATCTCCTTCTTTTTACAAAACTTTCGGTACCTCGAAATGTCCGTTAACCCTTAATTAAAAGCTGTTTATATACTATTAGAATATTTGACTGGAGACTTCGCTGTATGCGGTAGGTTGATTAAATAAGTGTTAAAAAAACGAACAAATTGTAACATTCTACTTCATCAGACGTCTCTTTAATATATCATCATCAATCAATTATTAATCAATCTCTGAAAATCAAAAAGGGATAAAAACAACAAGTCATGAGAAAATTGAGTTTAGTATTTGTAGCGGCAATGCTATTAGCAACAGGTAATATTTTAGCAAATGATACCGACGGTTTAAAGCCGGTGAAAAGCCTTTCACAACAAATCACACAAATGTTAAATGCCAACACTTTTTCCGAACAAGCCGGTGTAACGGGACAAGTTAGGTTTACTTTAAACAGTGAAGGAGAAATCGTTGTTCTTTCTGTAGATACTGATAGTGCAAAGTTAGAAGGGTTTGTGAAGAGCAGATTAAACTATAAAAAAGTAAAAGTAAAAACGATTGAAGAAGGTAAGTTGTATACCATGCCAATTCGTATAACTACATAATACTATTTTTATCACCCCATTAAACTGATACCGCAAAAGCTGTATCAGTTTTTTTTGTTTGAAGATTTCTTAACGTCGCCCTTATTCTTATACTTAACAGGGGTTAAATCTGATTTTTTATTCCCTCTTGATCTACTACTAAAACTAGATGTTTTTTCCGGTTTATTACTATCACTGTCTTTACCTAATAATACCTCACCTGGATTTTTAGGATTTTCACGAGTGCCCCTTAAATGAATTACAAGACCATTTAGAAAATTGCGCAGTACTTGATCGCCACATTCCATATAGTTGGGATGATTTTCTTTTCTAAAAAATGCTCCTAATTCGCTTTTGGACATTTTAAAGTCTACTAATTTTAGTATTTCAACTATTTGGTCATCTCTTAGTTTAAGTGCGACCCTTAATTTTTTCAAAACATCGTTATTAGTCATTCCTAAAAAATTTTGTGCAAGTTATTATAAAATAACGAATGCAATTAGCTTTTAATGGCCTATACTATAACTACTTTTTTTTAGTTATTTAAGTAGTGCTTTTATACAATGACTCTTAAATGAACAGCCAAAAGGAAAAATTGAGTATTCTCTCTGAGATGATTGCCTTTGCAAAAGTGGATAATACCATAAAGCAATCGGAATATGATTTTTTATTTAATGTTGCCCAACAGTTGGGTATCAGCAAGGCTGTATTTGATTCCCTCTTTAAAAACGAAGCGGAACATGTAATTCCCAAAACCCAAGCTGAACGCATTGTTCAATTTCATAGGTTAGTTTTATTAATGAATGTGGATAATAAGCAAGATTTAATAGAAATTAAACGTTTACACGACATGGGTTTGTCCATGGGACTACCACCATCCGCTATACAGCAGGTTCTCTCCATTATGCACAAGTACCCTAACAAAATTGTACCTCCGGAGGTGCTTATCGATATATTTAAGGCACATTACAACTAGGACCAAGAGGTAAAATCTGTTTCAATTTTTAACAAGTCCCTTTTGTTTTTTATATATGTGTTGGCATCCAATTTTAATTGTGCTATTTCTAAATTAATATCTTCTAACTGATTTAGATTTAATGCTTTTTTAGCTAAGGTTTTTAGCATTTGTAGTAATTTCTTCATCACTATAGTGTCATGCTTGCAGTACAGTCTATAGC
>JBARUM010000459.1:0-4716 GCA_049645725.1 Maribacter sp. | reverse complement strand
TACCGGTACAATTTCTTTCCTCGACCCGGTCATTGACCCAAAAACGCGGGTGGCAAAAGCTCGGATAGAAGTTGCTAACCCCGGATTAAAACTAAAGCCCGAAATGTTTGCATCGGGCAACGTAGAGGCAAAACTACCTAAGCAGTCCAATGCCATTGTTGTTCCAAAAACAGCCGTCATGTGGACAGGGGAACGTTCGGTAGTTTACGTGAAATCGCAGACAGATAAAGGCGTGAATTTTATGATGCGCGACGTGAATTTGGGTCCTGCATTGGGCGAAAGCTTTGTAATAGAAAGTGGTTTGCAGGGTGGAGAAGAAATAGCGGTCAACGGAACCTTTAGTATCGATGCGGCGGCCCAACTGGCAGGGAAACCAAGTATGATGAATCCGGTTGGCGGCCCTGCAATGACTGGGCACAACCACGGTGGGGAAGCGATGTCGCAAAAGGAGACGGACAAGGAACCACAAAGTTTTGATGTTAGCGCCGACTTCAAAAGGCAATTAACGCAGGTGTATAACAAATATCTGATTATGAAGGATGCCTTTATTGAGTCCGATGCACATCCGGTTATGACTGCTGCCGGCGAGCTATCCGGTGCTATGCAAAACGTTGACATGGGTCTGTTAAAGGGCGAAGCCCATATAGCCTGGATGGAATATCTGGATGTAATGGAGAAAACGACGGACAACATCAGCAAATTGATGGACATTGAAAAGCAGCGGGAGGAATTTGCCCAATTTAACCTCGCGTTCTACAAGGCACTTAAATCTTTCGGGTTAAGCAACACCACAGCCTATTACCAGTATTGCCCCATGGCCGAAAAAGATAAGGCAGCCTATTGGTTCAGCGCTACCGAGGACATCAGAAACCCCTATTTTGGCGATGCCATGCTGGGATGCGGCGAGAACAGGGAGACCATAAAGTAGCTGGTTTAATTAGAGGGCCAAGGGAGGAATTATTCCTCCCCCCCTTCTACAATCGTAAAAGAAACTATCATGATATTTCAGTTAAATAAATACAAGTTTATAATATAACCTTTTCTATAAATTATGTAACACTTGACATTCAATAGTTTAGTAAATTTAACTTTAAGAAAGGAGGGCAGGATTTCAAGTACATTGTACAAGGAAACACTTTTTTGAAGAATTGATTTCTAAACTATTAAAAAAATTCAATTATGTTACTAAAAATTTTCATACTATCGGTAATCCTGATTGCCTTCACTATGTTGGCCTTAGGGATTAAGCTCCTGTTTAACAGAGAGGCTGCATTTACAAAACACGCATGTGCCATGAAAGATGGCGAGTCGGATGATCTGGGTGCTTGTGCAAGTTGCGAGATAAAAGAACTGGCAAGCTGTTCGGAAGGTAATAATTGATCATAAATCATAAAAAAATATATTATGAAACTTATAAAAGCTTATATCAGGTACCGTAAACTGGAAGAAGTTTACAATGCGCTAAACAGTGCAGGTTTTTGCTGTATGACCTTTGCGGAGTGCGAAGGCACCGGTCAATATTCCGACCACGAAAAGGAACACATCAGCCATAAATACCCGTTTGCCGCTGCTTACCGGGTAATCAAACTTGAAATACTGGTGGCAGGGGAGCATATACACCCGGTTATAGAACTTATTCGCAAGAATGCACGGACAGGGTACCGCGGCGATGGGATGATCATCATTTCGCCGGCGGATGAAGTTTATAAAGTCAGAACCGATGAAAAAGGGATTCTGGCGATTTGACGGATTCCATTAAACCCTGTCAAATTATGGAATCAATCAATAAAATCGAATATTTTTTTTAAAACTTTAAATTTAAACACAATGAAAAAATCAATGATTTTGCTTAGCCTGGCTTTAGTAAGCTGGGGAGCGTTTGCACAACACGACCATTCGAAAATGGATTCAAAAATGACCAACAAAAGCATGGTTCAGGCTTCTGTTAAAGTAAATAGGTCCCAATCGGCATCCATTATAATCGACAACTACCTGGCATTAAAAGATGCACTGGTGAAAGAAGACAGCAAAAATGCGGCCAGTTCGGGGAAAAAGCTGTTCGATGCCTTTGCGAAATTCGACATTTCAGCACAGACAAAGCAACAACAAAAAGAACTGTCTGAAATTATAGAAGATGCCTCGGAACATGCAGAGCATATTTCTGAAAACAGCGGGAACATTGGCCACCAAAGGGAGCACTTTGAGATTTTGAGCAAGGATATTAAAGACCTGATAATCATCACAGGTTCCGACAGAACGCTGTATCAGGCCTTTTGCCCCATGTATAATAACAACGAAGGCGGTGCATGGCTCAGCACATCGAAGGAGATAAAAAACCCGTATTTCGGAAACAAAATGTTGAAATGCGGTAGTGTACAACAAGAAATTTCGGTGAAGTGAAATGGCTAAAGGTTATAGGGTTAGTGCTATTGGTAGTCCTGGCGGGTTTGCAATTCTTTCCCACCGGATCCAACCAAAGCACAACCGTGCCGTCGAGCGACTTTGTAAAAACGCACAAGGTACCCGAACGGCTAGCACAAATGCTCTATACTTCCTGCTACAATTGCCATAGCAACAACACAAATTACCCTTGGTACAGCAGGGTACAACCTGTTGGTTGGCTCCTGGAAAATCATATCCACAAAGGAAAGGAAGATTTAAATTTCAGTGAATTCGGAGCCTATTCGTCCCGAAAACAGCAAAGCAAATTAAAGTCGATGATAAGCCAGGTTGAAGATGGTGAAATGCCCTTGGCTTCTTATACCTTCATCCATCGCAAAGCGCGTTTGTCAGCAGAAGATAGGGAAAACCTCGTTGATTATTTGAAAACAATACAAGAATGAACCAGTTGCAAAATAACTTATTCTTTAAAAAAACAATTATGGACATAAATATTAAGAATATGGTATGCAACCGCTGCATCATGGTGGTTTTACAGATTTTTGAAAAAGCAGGGGTCAAGGATGCAAATGTTCAAATGGGGAAAGTGTCAGTGGAAAATGATATACCCAGAAAACAATTTGAAACAATAGAACAAAATTTGAATAAGGCGGGTTTCGAAATCATTGAAAATCACACGCTTCAATTGGTAGAAAAAATTAAAATACTAATTATTGATTATGTGCACAATGCTTCTGCCGATGAAAAGATGAACTTATCAACATTTCTTTGTTCAAAGATAAACTTGGAATATAATTATATGAGCAGCCTGTTCTCTTCTGTAGAAAATACAACGATTGAACACTTTATGATTAGCATCAAGATTGAACGTGTAAAAGAGTTGCTGGTTTACGATGAAAAAACATTGAGCGAAATTGCCTTTGAAATGGGGTACAGCAGCGTGGCGCATTTGTCGGGACAGTTCAAAAAAGTTACCGGATTTACGCCATCATATTTTAAAAAATTGGGTACCCAAAAACGAAAGTCCATAGATAATGTTTAGATACCAGTAAATCATGTAAATCATTCACGTAATAATGTAACACTCTAAATTCCTGATTGTTGTATCTTTGAAGTAGTAAATCATTAAAAATCAAATATCATGAAAACACTAAGAGATTTTTTTACAGGAGGAAAAGAGAGAGAAGTGGCTCAAGACAAAACTAACACACTTGTTACCGAACCGCAAACACGTTACTACTGCCCAATGAAATGCGAAGGGGACAAAACCTATGATACACCAGGTAATTGCCCGGATTGCAACATGAAACTTGTTCCGGTGGACGAAAAAAGCTCACACAGCCACCATAAACATTACCATGGTTGCTGTTAAAATATCCGCACTTAATGAACGCATAGGCACAAAAATATTTTAATTAGAAATCATGAATGATAAGACATCAGATAAAAACGCCATAAACGGTAAAGTCCATAAAAGCCATGCTGTATCCGGAAAAGTGACTGAATATATGTGCCCCATGCACTGCGAAGGGAAAAAAACGTATGATAAACCCGGCGACTGCCCCGTGTGCAACATGCACCTGGTGGCGGTAGATGAATTGCAGGCAAAAACTGAAAAGCATGGTCACGACCAGCATCACCATGCTAAACCTATCGTTGCGAAAGGTTCCGGCAACTATTATTGCCCCATGCACTGCGAAGGTGACAAAACCTACGACAAACCGGGAGATTGCCCCGTGTGCGGTATGCACCTGAAAAAGGATGAAGCCGCAACGTTTGTCCACCAGGCTACCGATAAAAGTATTTATACCTGCCCGATGCACCCGGAAGTGAAACAGGATCATCCGGGAAGTTGTCCCAAATGCGGAATGGATTTGGTACCCGAAAAGGGGGAAGATACCAGTGAAGAAGAAATGGCCTATAAGAAAATGGCAAAGAAATTCTGGATTGCCGTGGCATTAACTCTACCTGTCTTTTTTATAGCCATGTCCGAATATGTTAGTTTCATCGACATTGAGAATATAGCCCCTAAAAAAGTATGGGGATGGGTCGAATTTGTTTTGGCAACTCCAGTTGTTTTTTACAGCTGCTGGGACTTTTTTAAACGTGGGTGGAGCTCAATAATCCGCTGGATGCCCAATATGTGGACACTCATATCCATTGGGGTTGGCGCAGCTTATCTGTTCAGTGTTTTTGCTCTGTTGATACCGTCCGCTTTTCCCACCCAGTTTCAGGATGCCAACGGTAATGTCCACCTTTATTTTGAGGCTGCCGCGGTTATCCTTACCCTGGTATTGCTCGGTCAAGTATTGGAAC
>JBARUM010000458.1:0-17015 GCA_049645725.1 Maribacter sp. | reverse complement strand
ATACTTGAATTCGAAAGCATCAGTAGTTACTTTATCGCGTTTTGAATTCGGTCTAACTTCAAGCAGTACCGTTTCAAAACCTAACGAAGATAATTGTTTACCAAAAATGTATGTATATTCAAAACCGACGGCCTCATCTTCCTTCTCGATGATGCTGTTTTCTTCTTTTCTGGAAACGATGAAATTAGCTCCGTTTACTTGCGGCATTCCGTTGAAGAAATCGATTACTTCAACATCCAAAGAAGAAATGATTTTGAGTAGGACGGGCAAAGAAGGAATCGTTCTTCCATTTTCGATTCGGGAAATAAGTCCGCCCGTAACACCTGCTTTTTGGGCAATATCACTGATGGTGCTATTACCTTCTTTTCTGATGTCCTTTATACGCTTTCCTATACCAATGAGATAGTCTTCCATGTAAATGCATTAATGCTACAAACATAGTATTTAATTGAAAAACTGACGGTAAGCTTTAAGCACAAAGGAAAGATTCTGTTTGTAGTCCACAGATTTTACCCGAAATTAATCTTTCTATTACTTGAATATTTGTAAACAACATTTTCATAACATTTTCATAATATTTTTAAAGTAAGGATTGCAATAGTTTAATATGGATTGAATGTTTTACTAACAGTCGTCCATGATATTTGTTTCGTAATAATAATAAAAGTTTACAAATACGAAAAAAATGAAAAGAACACTATTATGTATGGCAATCACTTTTTTAGCGCTTGCCGTTGGCCATGCCCAGACCTTGTTTTCGGGTCGCGTGTTGGACGAGAACAACGACCCTTTGCCAGGGGCTTCCATTATTGTAGAGGGAAGTTCCAGCGGAGTGGCATCCGACTTTGACGGAAATTTCCAAATTGAGCTTCCCCAAGGAAACGAAATTCTGGTAGTATCCTATATCGGATACGTGACCCAAGAATTCGATGCTTTGGGACAAACAAGTGCCGATATCGCTTTACAGCCCGATTCGCAAAATCTCGATGAAGTAGTCGTAACGGCATTAGGAATCAAAAAGGAAAAGAAGCGCTTAGGTTATTCGGTGCAGGAAGTGCAGAACGAAAACCTAGTTACAGCACGCGAGACCAACATTACCAATTCATTGGCAGGCCGTGCAGCGGGGGTTCAGATTACCGGCGGTAGTTCGGGGGTAGGCTCTACGTCATTGATAACCATTCGCGGGGAAGGCTCTTTGATTCCAGGTAACAATTCGCCGCTTTTTGTGGTCGATGGCATCCCAATTAGTAACCGCACAATAAGTAATCAGGCTGAGGGTAACTTGGAAACAGATTATGGTAACGGTGCACAGGATATCAACCCAGATGACGTGGAATCCATTTCTATATTAAAAGGACCGAACGCGACAGCACTTTATGGTTCACGTGGTTTGAACGGGGTAGTTTTGGTCACCACCAAATCAGGAAAAGGTTCTAAGGGATTGGGAGTCAGTTTTACCCAAAACCTGACTTTTGAAAATGCCTTGCGCCTTCCCAAATACCAAAACCAATATGGACAGGGAGCCGGTGGGGAATTTGCTTTTGGCGACGGTTTTGGTGCAGGAACCAACGACAACATTGATGAAAGCTGGGGTCCCCCACTTGATGGTCGGTTGATCGCTCAACATGACAGCCCTACGAGCAGTGGTTTCAGGGCTGCGGATTTCGCACTAAGGCCACGTAACGCCGATGGAACTTTTGCAGACACTATAGAACCCACCCCATGTGTAGCGAATCCAAATAATATCGAAGATTTTTTTGAAACGGGTATTACCAGTACCACTAACCTTTCCCTAATGGGAGGAAACGAGTTCGGTAATTTTAGGATGTCTTTGACCAATTTGGATAGCGAGGGCATCCTCCCGAACATGGATTATGAGCGAAAGACGTATGCCTTGAGCGCATCGTATAATTTGAGACCCTGGCTAAAAGTTTCCTCCTCCATAAATTATGTTAACAGCGGTAGTAATAACCGCCCCAATAACTCATATGGCACGGAAAACATCATGTACCTCTGGGTGTGGTTTGGGCGTCAGATTGATATGAATTCCCTACGAGACTATTGGCAGCCCGGTCTGGAGGGCAGGCAGCAGTTCAACTACAACTACAACTGGCACGACAACCCGTTTTTTACGATGAACGAAAATACGAACGGCTTCAACAAAGACCGGATTTTCGGTAATGCACGTGTCGATATGAATCTTACAAAAGAACTTTCGCTGATGCTTCGTACCGGAATCGATTATTTTGGCGAACTGCGTACGGGCCGTAGGGCATACAGTACACAGCGGTTTGCCCGTGGACAATTTCGTGAGGATGATATTTTCTTTAAGGAACAGAATACCGACTTTTTGTTATCCTATAACAATGAGGCAAAAGAAGATTTTACTGTTGGTTTATCCGTTGGGGGAAACATTCGTGAAGAGGAAAATCGTTTTAAAAGGATAAGCGCCAACTCACTTTCCATTCCGGGAATCTATAATTTTGCAAACTCAGCGGAACCGCTATCGAAGACACAGTTCAATGATATGCGAAAAATAAATTCACTTTATGCTTTTGCCAATATTTCCTATAAAGACTATTTGTTCTTGGATGTTACAGGACGTAACGACTGGTCAAGTACGCTACCAGTAGATAACAATTCGTATTTCTACCCATCGGTTGGTGTAAGTGCTATCCTTTCCGATATTTTCACGCTACCGAAAGCAGTTTCGTTCTTCAAATTTCGTGGAGGCTGGGCAAAAGTGGGTAACGATACGGATCCATACGCATTACGGAACACTTTTTCTTTCAACGAACCTTTCGGAAATTTTCAGAGGGTTAGTGCCTCTGAAATCCTAAGAAATGAAGAACTGCTTCCCGAAGAGGCAAATTCTATTGAAATCGGAGCCGACCTACGTTTGTTTAATAATCGATTAGGATTGGATGTTTCTTGGTACGATGCAACAACGAAGAACCAGATTCTGACACTTCCAGTAACCAACACCTCCGGATTCAATTCAAGAATCATCAATGCAGGTGAGATTCAAAATACAGGAATTGAAGTTGTTTTGAATGCAACACCAGTACAAACAAAAAATTTCAGATGGGATGCCACGGCTAACTTCACAAGGGCTCGCGGCAAAGTAAAATCGTTAACGGAAGGATTGGACACCTATGAAATTTCGAACAACTATTTGAGCGTTCAGGCAAAAGTGGGAGGCCGAATGGGCGATGTATACGGAACAGGATTGGTTACGGTAGACGACATTAACAGCGAATTCTTTGGTCAGGTGGTTCATAACGATGACGGCTTCTCCTTACGTGACCCGAACTTGAAATTATTGGGCAATTACAATCCTGATTTCACTTTAGGATTGCAAAATACGTTCAATTATAAAGGCTTCGATCTCGGCGTACTTTTCGATTGGCGTCAAGGCGGGGTGATTATGTCGAGAACAGTACTGATCGGTGGTACTTCTGGTCTTATGGATTTTACCGCAGTCGGAAGAGAAGAGGGCATCATCTCCGAAGGTGTAATTCAAAACGCCGATGGCAGCTACCGACCTAATGATGTGCGCTTGAGCGGTCGTGATTTCTACTGGTGGCGCTACAATCGTGGGAACGAGGAAATTGGTATGTTCGACGCTTCTTTCTTAAAACTTCGAGAAGTAAAGATTGGATATAATCTGCCAAAAAAATTATTGCAAAACACCTTTATCGAGTCCATCAACCTATCGCTCGTTGGAAGAAATCTGGCCTTGTGGACGGAAAACCCACATTTTGACCCTGAAACTATATCGTTCAATGGCGGTACCATCGTGCCGGGCGTTGAAGACATGGCACTACCAAGCTCAAGCAGCTATGGTTTCAACCTAAACGTAACCTTCTAAATACCTTAGAAAATGAAAAAATACATGCAAATTAAATTAGTCTTACTCGCCTTGGTGACCATGGTGGGTTGTACAACAGATTTTGAGGAGACCAATGCGAATCCGAACCAACCAGAACAAGTCAGTGCCGACTTGTTGTTGTCAACGGTAATTTCTACAGTAGTGAATCAAACCGCACTAACCGGTTGGGGCAACGGAAACATTGTTGCACAGTTGACTGCAAAAATCAACTTTACCGGTTTTGACCGCTATGAATGGGATTCCGAGTCTGGTCTATGGAATACCTATTATGGTATCCTTCCTGAAATAGAATTGATATTGGAAAGTGCCATTACCGAAGAAACCAAAAACACGTCCTATGAAGGAATGGCTTTGGTCATGCGGGCTTATGTTTTTGCTAATTTGACGGATAACTGGGGAAATGTACCCTATTCTGAGGCAATCACCGCCACGGACGGAAATTTCATGCCTACATACGACTCTCAAGAAGCAATTTATACTGGAATATTGGAAGATTTACGAAGGGCAGAAACCCAATTGGCCCTAAACCAGCCTATTCTTGGTGGAGATATTCTTTATGGAGGTGACACTACTAAATGGATAAAATTTGCCAATTCTTTGCGGCTTCGCTACTTGATGCGAACTTCGAATAAGAACGACGTGGGTGCAGAAGTGCAGTCCATTCTCGATTCCGGAAACTTTATTGCAACCAATGATGACAATGCGGTCATGGCATATCCCGCAACTACCCAAATCGATTCATGGCCCATAAGTACAGGCCGTATTGGGGGTTTCGACGAACATCGTCTGAGCGCGACCAGCGAGTCCGTTTTAAAAGGCTTCAATGATAACCGTTTGCCGAGATGGTTTCAACCGACCGATAATCCAGCAGATGACCCCACACTTTTTGTGGGCCTTACAAATGGTTTAAGTGAAGACAATGCATCGAACTTCAATGGAGGCGCCAACAATGTGTCCCGTATCAACCAACCTTTTTTCTACGATTCGCCGAATTCTGTTAAAGCGACCATTATACAAACCGCCGAAGTTCATTTCTTGTTTGCTGAGGCCGCGCAACGCAGACTCGTTACCGCTGATGCCGAAACCCTTTATAATGAAGGTATTCGCTTATCCTTCGAATATTGGGATGTTGAACAAGATTTAGCGACTTACACCGCACAAGTAGGAGTGACCTACGATGACCAATTGGAAACCATCATAACCCAAAAATGGTTGGCCTCTTTTTTGGTAGGGTTGGAAGGCTGGTATGATTTCCGTAGAACCGGATTTCCATCCGTCATCGTTCCTGGTCCGGATAATATAAACAATGATGCGGTTCCTGTTCGTTTCTTGTACCCTGATTCGGAGCAAACCTTGAACGGGGATAATTATAAAGCTGCGGTTTCCACTTTTGGTGCAGATAATATCAATACTAAAGGTTGGTGGGAGAATTAGGCTGTGAATACTTTGTTTATTTTTAAGAGAGGAATCAAAGGATGCTATAGGTAAGTAAGTGGGTTCCTTCCCCAGAAAGGTGAAGGAACCAAGAAAGAATTATAATTAAATAAAAGATATGATAAAGATTAAAACAATACTGTTAGGCATGTTCCTCACAGGATTTTCCCTGACCGCTCAAGAACAAAACCCAAAAGTGATTCTGATTACTTTGGACGGCCTCCGATGGCAAGAGCTTTTTTCTGGCGCGGACCCGTTATTAGTAGCCAACGGAGCATATGTCAATGATACCATTGAACTAAAGGAAAAGTTCTGGAGGAAAACCCCAAAAGAGAGAAGGGAAAATCTAATGCCTTTTATCTGGAAGGAAGTTACTAAAATAGGACAGATACACGGTAACCGAAATTTGGGAAGTAAAGTAGACCTGACCAACAAAATGTGGTTTTCTTATCCCGGTTACAATGAAATCCTATCCGGAAAGGCAGATGATGCCAGAATTGATAGTAACGAGAAAATACCCAATCCCAATATCACAGTTTTGGAAGTTGCGAACAACGACCCAAGGTATAAAGGCAAAGTGGCGGCTTTTGGCAGTTGGGACGTTTTTCCTTACATCGTTAACGAAGAGCGTTCTGGTGTTCCCGTAAATGCTGGTTTTGAATTGGCAACTGGTAAAAATTTGTCGGAACGCGAAAAATTCTTGAATGATTTACAGCCGAGGGTTCCTAGCCCATGGGGTACGGTTAGGCTGGACGCATTTACACATTATTATGCTTTGGAGTACATGAAAAGAGTACACCCGGAATTGGTGTACATTGCCTATGGAGAAACGGACGACTTTGCCCATGATGGGGATTACGCTGCTTATTTAAAATCTACCAACAATACCGATGCGCTTATTAAAGATTTATGGGATTTTACACAAAAAGATGCTTTTTACAAAGACAATACACTTTTTATAGTTTCTACAGACCACGGGCGAGGAAGCGGACCGCTAGGTAGCTGGAAAAGTCATGGGAATAAGGTTTCTGGTGCTGGTGGGGTTTGGATTATTTTATTCGGTAAGGACGTTGCAGAGAAGGGTGAAGTCGGTAAAGAGGGACAATTGTACAGTAATCAAATTACGCCGACAATTGCCAAAGCATTGGGTCTCAAAGCAGGCACGGTTTCCTACAAAAAGAACGCCATGGAAATTTATAAAAAATAGTTGTAGTTGCCGTTTAGATAAACTAAATATTATGTTGAGTTAACTTTCAAAAATTAAACTCAATGAATTTTGTAGTGATTATTTGAGTTAAGTTAATTTTGAGAACCGGTGTGGAGACATCGGGTTTTTTATAACACAATTTTCTTTGTTGAACAATTACTCGTGTTTTTCGAATTTATTCTCTGGGATAAAATCATAAAAGGCTTAACAAAAACTAAACATGCCTCTTCTATTCTTAATCGACATATAATCTTCCACTAACAAAAACGGTACGCCGCCCTTGTAACTTTCAAAGATTTTATAATTCAACCTTGTTATGAAAAGAAATGTTAGTTCAAGAAGAGCTTTTTTGGCCAAAGCCATAATTGCTTCCGGAGGAGTAATACTATCCTCCCAACTGGCTGCCTGTGAAAAACTTGATGATTTTTTGGGCGGTAGTGATTCGGAAGAAACTGTGCCAAGATTTTTGCACGGCGTAGGAAGTTTTGATCCGACCGCCAATGCCGTTATTATTTGGACTCGCTTTACCCCTACCGAAGACGAAGTGGGTAAAATGATTCTCATCAAATGGCAGGTCGCTACCGATGCCACCTTTGGAAATATCATTAAGCAGGGGGTCAATGAATGTGGCAGGCACAACGACTTTACTGTTGTACAAGACGTAACCGGACTTCCTTCAAACGGTAATTTTTATTATCGCTTTATGCAGGAAGATATGAAAGTGGCATCCGTTATTGGGGAGACCTTAACACTACCTAGTGCTGGAACTCCACTTTCCAGCTTGAAATTGGCTATCTGTTCCTGCAGCAATTTTCCCGCGGGTGCGTTTAATGTTTACGATGCCATTGCCAAGAGCTATGCCGATCTAGTGTTGCATTTGGGAGACTATATATATGAATACGGAGAGGGAGGTTATGGAACCAATGAGAATACCGAAATCTTAAACCGAGTACACGACCCTAAGACCGAAATTTTAAGTTTGGAGGATTACCGTTTGCGTTACCGTCAATACCGAAGCGATGAAAGCTTGCAATTGGCACATCAAAAGAAACCCTTTATCGTGGTCTGGGACGACCATGAAATCACGAACGATGCCTATAACGAAGGTGCGGAAAACCATGACGATAGCGAAGGCTCCTATGAGGAAAGAAAGCAAAGGGCCATTCAGGTTCATGGCGAATATTTGCCCATTCGTACCAACGACGGAGCAATTATCTACCGCAATTTTGAGTTCGGGGATTTAGCAAACCTTGTGATGTTGGATACCCGAATCATCGGGCGTGATAAACAACTAAGTTTTGGCGATTACTTCAAGGGCGATGGTAGTTTCGATTTTGCAAACTTCACGACCGCTCTCACCGATCCGGGCAGAAATCTTATGGGCGCGGAGCAGTTAGCATGGGCTGCAGGGGCCATAGACGGTAGCAATTCGACTTGGCAGGTCATTGGCCAACAGGTACTTATGGCTAAAATGTTCGTACCCGCCGAACTGTTAATCGGTATCGGAGCGGTAGCATCGGGCAACGCGACTACTGAAGTCTTTCAACAGTTGTTGCAGACGATTACCGAACTATCCGCATTGAAGGCAAGGGTGCTCCAAAAGGACCCGACGTTGACTCCAGAGGAACTTACGCGGGTAAATACCGTAATACCCTATAATTTAGATGCTTGGGACGGTTACCCCGTAGAACGAGAAAAACTTTTCGCTTTGTTGAAAGGCAAAAACACCGTTGTACTCGCAGGGGATACCCACAATGCCTGGAATAGCGATTTGGTCGATGCCTCAGGCAACAAGATCGGCGAGGAGTTCGCCTGTTCTTCGATAACCTCCCCCGGTTTTGAAGGCCTTTTTGGAAATGACCCAGCAGCGATTGCAGGAATAGAGCAAGCATTCCCTTTATTGATTGACAATCTTAAGTATTTTGATGCCTCCCAACGTGGTTTTGTCTTGACGGAATTTACTCCAGGTTCGACAACTGTCCACTATAGGTTTATCGATACAATCTCCTCGGCACAGTATCAAGAAACGGTGAGTAAAACGACTACGATTAATGTCTAAGGTGTATAAATTAAATAATAGGTTTTCATGAAGTTATCTTCATGTTCACTTAACTTGGAAGCGGAAAAAATAGAAGACTTTTACATTGAGTTTGAGTTAGTTTATTTTGAATTAGTTGTTGAAACCGGTGCCAGCCTCGACACCGGTTTTTTAGTAGTTTTTAGAGATGCAGCATGTTCATACTGTTATTGATAACAGTAAAAGGCGCAATATTATGAATAGAATTTTTGTTTTTTTATCGGCTTTATTAACTTTTTCAACACTCTTTGGTCAAAAGGAAATGGACCTGACCAGCGATAGTACTTTGATAACGTTTTTTAATGAAAACGAAATTGAAGGCTTGAAATCAATGGTACAATATGTTGACGATATGGTTTTTAATAGCACAAAGGAAAGTGACATTGATAAAGCTTACCATCTTTTTTTTGAGGAAATGGCTCTAGCGATAGAGTACAAGGCTCCTTTAGAAGAAGAAATAAAGTACCAATTCTTGGAAAGTTTGGATTCTTTGATATTTAATGCCATTTGGAGGTTTGAGCCCCATATGAATATAATACATTATCGCGATACTGTATATCGCAATCTTAAAAATTTTAAAACCCTTGAACTAAGACCATTTGGAAAGTATATCAACTATTTAAAGGAAATTGGGAAAGATGACTCCTATTTTGAATCATTGCATAAGATGTTCGAGGATGTCGGGAATCTGAGCGCATCATATTCGTTTTCAAAAGACCATAAGGATTTTGAATTCAATATCCCTAAAAATAGGTTATGGGCTGCCATCTATATTTTAAGAATGGAGGAAACTTATGAAATGAAACTCGATAGGTATTTTAAAAATAGATAAAAACTAGTTGCAACAAAAAAAGCAAACTGAGCTTAGATTTGCAGTTAACAAATGAGTAAAACTACTATCATGAAAAAACACCTATTTTTTCTTCTATGGCTCACCACAAATAGTGTACTCGCCCAAACCAGTTCCGATTTCAGGATACATTCCCACAACGATTATTATCAAGATGTGCCTTTTTGGAAAGCGTTCTCGTCCGGCACAAGTTCCATTGAGGCCGATGTCTTTTTGATAGGGGATTCTCTGTACGTCGCTCATTCAGGACAAGAGATAGATTCAGCGCGGACTTTGGAAAAATTATACTTGGAACCACTACAAAAATTAAAGGAAATCGGACTCGAAATACCTAAAAACCTACAATTACTAATCGACATTAAATCGGAACCATATACAACCCTTAATGCGATTATAAGAACTTTGGAAAAATATCCCGAGCTTATCAATAACGATAGATTTTCATTCGTGATTTCAGGCAATCGACCAAGACTCTCGGAATATGTGAACTATCCTGATTTTATCTTTTTTGATTATCAAAGTTTAGATGTGGTAACTGATTTGTCCATTATAAAAAAAATAGCTTTGGTCAGTTTGAGTTATAATAACTTTTCGAGCTGGAACGGTAAGGGAAGATTGACCGCTGAAGATCTTGAGAAAGTGACAGCTACAATTAAAAAAGCAAAAAGTTTTGGGAAACCTTTCCGCTTTTGGGCGACACCAGATTCGAAAACGGCATGGAAAGCCTTTGCGCATTTAGGAGTGGATTTTATCAATACGGACAAGCCGTTTGAATGTGCCCAATATCTAAATACATTGGCTTCTAGGGAATACCGAAATCCGATTTTTTCGAAAGTCTATCTACCTACTTTTACATCCGATAGAAAAAAGAAGGCGGCGAAAAACATCATCCTATTGATCGGCGATGGCAACGGAATCGCCCAAATTTCGGCCACTGCCCTAGCCAATAATGGGGAATTATCCCTTACCCAATTAAAAAATATCGGCTTTCTGAAAACCCAATCGAGCGATGATTTTACCACCGATTCCGCTGGTGGGGCGACGGCTATTGCAACGGGCAAGAAAGTTCCGAATCGGGCAATTGGTGTTGACGCAAACAGTAATCCCTTAAAAAACATTATTGAAATACTTGATGAAAAAGGGTTTGTTTCCGGCATCGTAACTACAGATGAAATTACAGGAGCAACGCCTTCTTCCTTTTACGCCCACCAAAAAGACCGTGGGATGACAGAGGAAATCAAAAATGATTTTTTAAAAAGTAAACTTTCCGTTTTTGTGGGTGCCGCTGGAAATTCCGAAGAAAAAAATAGTATCGACGATTTTCAAATGTTAGGTTCTTTAGATGAAATAAGCGAAAGTAAAAAGGAAAAAGTAGGAGTTCTTTTTCCTAAGGATGAACAAACCGCATCATTATCAAAGAGTGTCAAAAACGTATTGTCATTTCTGAAGAACAAAAACAAACCGTTCTTTTTGATGGCGGAAGGGGCAAAAATCGATTCTTATGGCCATGCGAACGATATTGGTGGTGTTATCAACGAAAGTATTGCCTTCGATCAGGCAATTTCGGAAGCCTTAAAATTTGCCGACACGAACCAAAATACATTGGTTATCGTTACCGCTGACCATGAAACGGGCGGACTGACACTTCCACAGGGGGACGTTGCTCAAAACGAAATTGAAGGTGACTTTACAACCGAAGACCATACTGGTATCATGGTACCAATCTTTGCTTACGGGCCAATGTCGAATATATTTCAGGGAGTTTATGAGAACAATGAACTTTTTGCCAAAATGCTACTTGCTTTGGGAATCTTCAAATAAATGAGCATGAAGCAACTCAATTAAACTGGAAATCCTATCAAAACATTTTTCAATGTTAACATATAGTAAATATTGATTTAAAATTATTTACATATAGTAAACATTTGATGAAGAATTAAATACAATTCTAGGTTAATCTTAAGGTATACTTAATTATAGGTTAACGAACATCCGGCTATTGGAAAGTACTTTTACCACTTCAAAAAAAGAGCCTGCTGTAACAGGCTCTCTAAAAAAGCATCGAAAAATTCTCAGTAATCCAACACTTAAATTTTATGATTTCAAAAAACCAATTATCAAAAATCATCTGTGCAACCGCATTTATGATTACTTGGGCTGGTCATAGTGCTAGTCCATCCCACTCCCCGTCTAAAGATATTGAAAAGGATGCAGTTTTTAAAACAAACGGCCCATTTTCAAATATGGTATTCTTACAGCAGTCCATCTCTGGAACGGTCACGGACGAATCAGGAGCTCCACTACCCGGTGCCACCGTAGTGGTAAAGGGATCTACCAATGGTACCACAACGGATTTTGATGGAAAATTTATCATTGATGTTGACATCAATAGCGTTCTACAGTTCTCCTATTTGGGTTATTCGACAAAAGAGGTTTCCATAACGGGTCAATCAAACTTAACGGTTCAATTGGACCCTGATGCTACGCAATTGGACGACGTTGTTGTAGTAGGATATGGTACCCAAAGAAGGTCCGATGTTACAGGAGCCATTTCTACCGTTAAAAGCGAAGATTTCAATAAAGGAGTGGTAACAAACCCAGGTGAACTCTTGGTGGGTAAACTGGCAGGGGTAAATATTGCTGCAAATAGTGGTGAGCCCGGGGCGGCGCAAAATGTAATCATCAGGGGGGTCGGAAGTTTGCGTTCGGGTACACAGCCGCTCTATGTGGTCGATGGTTTTTTGCTCGATAATGCCGCAACCGGTTTCGATACCAATCCCTTGAACTTTTTGAACCCGAATGACATCGCCAGTATCGATGTATTAAAGGACGCCAGTGCCACGGCGGTATACGGATCACGTGCTTCCAACGGGGTCGTTGTAATTACGACCAAAAGGGGAAGAGTGGGCAAGACCGAAATGAATTTCTCGGCATCTACGGCTTTGTCCACCATATCGAACAAAATCGATGTATTCGATGCGAATACCTTTCGCAGACAAGTAGTTACTGTTGGCGGTACTTTAGAAGATTTTGGGGCCAATACTGATTGGCAAGATGAACTGACCCAAACCGCGGTATCCAACAATGTCAACTTTTCCATGAGCGGGGCCACAACCGAAAAATTTGCCTATTTCGCATCGGCAGGGTACCAAGAACAGGAGGGCATTTTACAAAATAGTAATCTTGAGCGCTATTCGGGCAAATTGAACATGAACCAAAAAGCGTTCAATGGTAAATTGAACGTTGATTATAACCTTACCGCCTCACGCACTGAAAATTTGCGGCCGGTCATAACGGGAACCATAAGTGACATGCTCAGCCTGAACCCCACAATTGCTCCCTTTACCGATGGCGAACCGACCATACTGAATACGAACGCACTGAACCCTATTAAAAGAAATGAACTCTTTAGCGATACGGCCATCAACAACCGTATTTTGGCCAGTATTTCGCCGTCGGTTACAATTTTCGACGGCCTTGTTTATAAATTGAACCTCGGGGTGGATTATTCTACTACCACTAGGGACGAACAGTACAAGCCTTTTCCAGAGGTCGTAAATGAATCCAACATTTCACAGGGTTCCTTGGAAAGTACAATCAGTTCAAATACCAACGAACTGGTCGAGAATACACTTACCTATTCTTGGAACAACAAGGCACACAACCTTACTGTCTTGGCGGGCCATTCATACCAAACATTCGTGGAGGAGGAACGAACATTTCTTTACCGGGGCTTTGCCAATAACAACATTGAACCTAGGTTCCAAGATCAGACCAATACGGATGAGTTTCCAACTACGGTTACAGCCGCTGCGGAGCGCAACGAACTGCAATCGTTCTTTGGCCGGGCAAACTATTCCTATGCCGACAAGTATCTTTTAACTGCCACGCTCCGTGCCGATGGATCATCAAAGTTCGGGAGCAACAATAAATATGGATATTTCCCGGCCTTCGCTCTAGGATGGAACATTAGCAATGAGGACTTCATGTCCAACTCTGTCTTTGACAACCTAAAGTTGCGGACAAGCTGGGGCCAGACGGGTAATCAAGAGATTCCTTCTAAAATTACCAAGGCAAGTTTTTCCGAAGATCGATTGATAACCGGTGCCGCAAGTCTCAATACGTACCCCATAGATACCGAGGGCAATTCCATTGATGATTTTCCGTTCGGTATCGTATTTACCCGTTTAGCCAACCCTGACCTACAATGGGAGGTATCGACGCAAATAGACATAGGCCTTGATTTTGCGCTTTTGGATTATAAATTGACCGGTACGCTAGATTATTTCAATAAAGTGTCTTCCAATATTTTGCTAGAAGTTGCAACCGCTGATCCGGTGGAACCTACCTCTACCTTTTGGGACAATATCGACAACATGGAAATCCATAACAGTGGAGTCGAGTTGGCGCTGGATTACAATAGCGATGCGCAGGGCGATTTCTCTTATAATATCGGCGGTAACATTACCTATATCCAAAACGAGGTACGCGACTCGCCCTATTCGGTGCTGACCACAGGGGCGGCGCAAGGCTCCGGTCAAACGGGCGCCACAATCAATGGATATATCAACAACGAACCCATAGGTGCTTTCTATATGCTCGAGTTTGATGGGATAGGCCCAGATGGTCTTAATCAATTTAAGGATACTAACGGTGATGGGGAAGTGTTGGATGATGACCGACGGGTCGTAGGTAGCGCAATTCCAGATTTTATCTATGCGTTTTACCTAAACTTTAGGTACAAGGCCTTTGATTTAGGGCTGAATTTTAATGGTGTAGCGGGCAACGAAATCTATAACCATACTACCATGTCGCTATTTAACAAGGCGCAATTGGCCCGTTCAAACAACACTACCGACTTTGCCGTTCAGTTTCCAAACGAGTCGTTGAGCAATTCCAATACGGTCTCTACACGGTATTTGGAGGATGGTTCTTTTTTGCGGTTGAACAACGCGACCTTAGGCTATGACCTAAGTGGCGATAAGATTGGCTTAGGAGATGCGCTGCAGAACATCCGTTTTTCAGTCACCGGGCAGAACCTTTTCGTTTTGACCGATTATTCCGGATTTGACCCCGAGGTAAATACGGGCGCTACACAGGGCGAAATTCAGACTTTTGGGATTGACCGTTTTACGTACCCTAGGGCAAGAACGTTTCTATTCGCATTAAACGTGACATTTTAATTAAAAAAATAATTGTAAAACTACAAAAATAACAATATGAAAAGGAAAAGATTTAACAAAGCACTGCCGATAATGGCATTTTTATTCGCATTTTTAGGTTGTACCGATTTGGAGGAAGAAGTTCTTGACGAGTCCTTGACCGGAACCGGCCAAGCTGAAATTGTAAGTGGCTCCATTGCCCCTGTATACGGTCGTCTGAGCCAGGTGTGGCTACATACCAATAATTTTGGGCTTCAGGAAATCGCTTCCGATGAGGCCATAATTCCGAATAGAGGTGGCAGGGACTGGTTCGATGGCGGCAAGTTCATTGCGGTACACCAACATTTGATGACCCCGGGAAATAGTTTGGTGGGCGATTCTTGGAACGAGATCACCCTGTCCATTTCCAGGGCGGTCATCGCGATAGACAGATTGCGTCCCGAGGCAGAGAGCGGTAACGCCGAGGCACAAGGCGCATTGTACGAAATGATTGCTATAAGGGCTTATCTTAATTTGTTGGCGCTAGATAGTTGGGGTATCGTGTTTAAAAAAGAAAGTTCTGATCAATTATCTGAAATCCTGAGAGCTCAAGAAGCGGTAGATTATATCGAAACCGAACTTTTATCAGTGGTCGATGTTATCAACAATGACAAAGGGCCCGGGAGGTTTACCAAAGATGCCGTAAGCGCACTATTGGCTAGGTTATACCTGAATGCTGCCGTGTATCGTAACCCTTACGGCACACCCGATTTTACAACCGCGGATATGGATAAAGTCATTCAATATACTGATGAAATTATTGCAGGTGGTTACAGTTTGTCGCCTGAGTATTTCGATATATTTAACGATGACAACAATACCAATCCTGAAGTTATATTTTCGCTCGATCAAAGGGGCGTTTTGCAGACCGATCACAGCCGTTGGCAGTACTGGTCCATATCGGGCGATCAAATTCCAAGACCCGAATTCCCGAATACCCGTGGCACCGACGCCGCTGCGGCTACTCCTGATTTCATTCAAACGTGGGCAGATGCCTACGGCAATGCAGATGCAGCTGAAGCCGATGCCCGTTTTTTTCAAGAGAATACCGTAATACCAGAAAATTTAAGAGATCTTACCGGGATAAACCCGAACAACGATGCCGACCATTTCTACTGCGTTCCGGCCGAGGAATTTGAAATTGATAGGGGTTTATTGCGTGGCATCATTTGGGGGCCCAGAAAAGACGATAGCGGTAATATTCTAACCTGTGATGATGGATTGGTACGTATCTATCCCGTTATTAACCGGAGAACAAGTGGCGCGGACCTTCGGTATGTAGACCACAATCTCGATGTTAATTTTACCGATGAGGGCAGTCTGCACAATACCGGTCACCGTTTCTCGAAATATCAATTCAGCCGTACCGCACCCAATTGCTGTTCTAACAGTAGTGTGGATATTGTATTGATTCGTTTGGGAGAGATTTATTTGATGCGCGCAGAAGCGAAATTGAGAAAGGGCGATAATGCAGGGGCCTTAGCCGATGTAAATACATTACGGACGTCAAGAACGGCACGTCCTGCCCAGACTCCAGAAGCATTATCTACAATTGATCTAGATATTTTGTTTCGTGAAACTGGATTTGAATTGTATTGGGAAGGTTTGCGACGAACCTACCAAATACGGTTTGGAAAATATGAGGATTCATGGACCGGAAAGACAGATAGTGATTTGAACAAAAGATTGTTTCCTATTCCCCAAAGAGCAATTGATGGCGCGTCAAGTGAACGAGGATTCTTAGTTCAAAATCCAGGATACTAGTAGATTTTGAAAATATAAGTAAAGGCAAGAAACAACATTTCTTGCCTTAGTTTTTTAGAATATTAAAATAATTCAAACGTATAATTCCATTACAATGAAAATATTTTCTACCCTATCAGTAATGCTAGTATCCATACTGTTAAATCCCTACTTTGCTCAGGATACTAAAGATAAAGATGCAATAAAATTAAATGAGCTTCAGGTTATAGGGAGCCACAATAGTTATAAAATAGCCATAGAAAAGCCATTATTGAATTATTTGGTACAAATGAATCCGGACATTAAATCTTTGGAATATGAGCACTTTCCACTTTGGCAGCAATTGGATTTAGGATTACGAGGATTGGAATTGGATGTATTCCATGACCCAGAAGGAGGCTATTATTCCAATCCAAAAGGATTGGAAATTATTAAAGCTAGTGGAAATTCACCGTTACCTTTTGATCAAGAGGAGAAACTAAAGGTGCCGGGGCTAAAGGTTTTTCACGTACAGGAAATTGATTTTAGGAGTCATAATCTACTGTTCATGGATGCATTGGTTGAATTAAAAAATTGGTCTGAAGCTAATTCTGGCCACACACCCATAATTA
>JBARUM010000457.1:0-10650 GCA_049645725.1 Maribacter sp. | reverse complement strand
CGCTAACTGCGACCATGAAAGATTGCCAACACTACCAAAGCTCCAATAGATAAACTGCTGTAGTTTTTCTGCATTGCTAAAATAGGAGAGTACACTTACGATAGCGGCCGTAATACTTCCGAACATTAAACCGATTATAAGTAATGCCATGGTATCCTTTATTTTTACCGCTACGACTAAAACAGCCAATAGCACTAAGAAACTACCCAAGCTAGAAGCAATCGCCAAAGCGATATCATTCGCAAGACTGAAAGTCGCAAACCCTGAAAATAGTGAAGCACCCATAATAAGCAGGGCAGCTCCTAAACTAGCTCCAGAACTAATTCCCAAAACAAAAGGCCCTGCCAAGGGGTTTCTAAAAAGTGTTTGCATTAATAGTCCGCTTAGTGCTAGTCCTCCTCCAACTAGAACTGCTGTACATGCTTTGGGAATACGAAAGTTCCATATAATATACGCTGCGGAAGCTTCCTCTAGTTTTCCACCAAAAATGGCATTAGCGGTATCCGATAAAGAAAGTGCAACAGAACCTAAGCTCAGATTTAGGACAAAACAAATTGCCAATAAGAGGATTAATAAGAGGAAAGAAAAACGATATGTTTTTTGTTTCTTCAATTATTCAAGAGGTTTAAAAAAGAGGGATTCATGGTTCGATAACAATTCTGGATGAAAAATGTATATCAAGTCCTTTAAGACCAGATCAGGTCTTTGGGGAGCGAGTTCATAATACAGCACTCCTCCCATTTCCCCTAAAGTGCTGGCAAAAGTATATATCTGTTTGTCTTGAAAAGCCTTAAACTGTTGATAATGTGGGCTTGAATTCTTCATGCCGGTATAAGTCGTAAATTGTCCCGGTGAGACCCAAAGGTCGGCCATTTTTGCTTTTTGCAATACACTTTCCCAACCAAGGGAAAGACTACCTGTTTCCGAGGATTCTTGCCAAAGATAGTTAGCATTTGCATCTTTTATAAATTGGGCGGCCCAACTCTCTCCGCCTGGAAGATACCAGACATCCTTATACATTGCACCACTCATTACCATAGGAACATTAGCAGCATTTTCGGCAATCTTTTTAGCTGCCAGATACCCCATTTCTATTTCATTAAAAACGTTCTCTGCTTCTTTTTCTTTTTGAAAAAATGGAGCAAAAAACTTTATCCATTCCGCTTTACCTAGAGGTGTTTTTTCTGTCCAATCCCCATTATAGACTACGGGAATATTTGAACGTGAAATTGTTTCATAGGCCCTGTTCTGAGAATTAATTCCAAATCCTACAACCAATTCTGGGTTCAACGCAAGTAACGCTTCGGTATTTATGGATTCATTGTTGCCCAGCTCCATTATATGACCTTCTTTGATTCTTTTGCGCGCCGCTTTGGACGATATGTATTGAGTGTCCGGAAAACCTGATAACTTATCCAATACCCCTAAAGCTTCTAAGGCCGGTATGTGCGTTGTAGAGGTAACTACCAAATTTTCTACAGGAACGGCGATAATAGCATCATAAGCATCCTTGTTTAAGGTCATGACAGCCATTTTATCTTTTGGAATCAAAGCGTAGGTAAAGGTAGACTCGGCATTTGGCCATGGTGAGGAAATCTTAATTAGAGTAATATCCGATCCTGATTTCTCAATGGTAAATCCGTTCGCATAGCGTATGGAAGGCGTTTTTTCTAGATTTTTAGAAGGTAATTGGTCTTTAGGTACCTGCTTGCAACCAAAATTTAAGAGAAGTAGAGATAAAAATAATATTTGTTTCAATGAAATGCGTTTTAGTTGATTTCTCAAAAGTAGTATTATTTAATCTTTAGCTTGAAAGATTAAACAAAATGTTTACTTTCGCCATGAATTTTGGTGTCCATCATTTTTATCGATGGACTTAAAAGGGAATCCGGTGTAATTCCGGAGCTGTTCCCGCAACTGTAAGTTTATGCCAAACTTGTTTGGCACCTCTTTCAAAAGAGGGAGTTATTTACTTCTAAAGCCACTGCCGTTAAGGTGGGAAGGCAAAATAACTTTAGACAAGTCAGGAGACCTGCCAGAAATAAGTCTGCCGATGGCAGCAAACAACTATTGTTAAACTTTCGGGATAAAGGTTTACGTATGGGTACAGACATACTATTCGCTCGGACAAGAGATTAAAAATGAACAAAAGACTTTTTGGGTTAGGTGCTTTGGCTTTGCTAGGCGCTAATGTGTTTGCACAGTCCTCGGACGATACACAAAAAACAGTGCAGGATTCCATGAAACTTCAACAGTTGGATGAAGTTGTGGTAAGTGATTCACGTTTTGCATTAAAACGAGAAAACTCAGGAAAAACAGTAATACAGATTTCGGCTGAAGAACTGGAACGAAATCAAGGTCGCACGGTTGCGGAAATAATAAATACCAAAAGCGGTATCGAAGTTAATGGAAGTAGGAGTTATGCAGGTCAAAATATTTCAGTGTTTGCCCGTGGAGGAAACAACCGACAGGTATTGGTCGTAGTAGATGGCATTCAGGTTTCCGACCCGTCTAATGTAAATGGCGAATATGATTTAAGATTGCTGAATCTTTCACAAATAGAAAGCATTGAAATATTAAAAGGGGCGGCAAGTACATTGTACGGTAATTCCGCAGCTACGGCTGTAATCAACATAACTACCAAAAAAGCTGTGAATGATGGTGTTTCTTTAGAAGTGTTATCCAATTTGGGCACTAATCAATCCGAATCAGAACAAAATTATAACATCTCCGATTTTTCGAATACAATTACGGTACAGTCCAAGCAAAATAAGATGTCCATTTTGGCGTCCGGAGGACATCAATTCACAGATGGACTTTCAGCAGCAATAGGGGAAGAGCCGGATAGTTTTTCTAGAATAGACGGTGCTATTTCGTTAGGATATCAATTCTCTAAAAGACTTGATATTACCGCATCGGCTTTTTATAACAAGTTGAATTCGGATTTTGATAACGGCTTCCCTGTCGAAGATGCAGATTTTAGTTTTAGAAGCGAGCAATCTCGTTTTAGCTTGGCATCGAAATACAAATACAATAACGGGAGCATTCAAGTAAACGGAGCTTTTAACCAGATTACAAGACGTTTTGAGTCCAGTTTTCCGTCTGCTTTTGATTCGGGGTCTTTTGTATTGGATATTTTCAACAAATACAGCTTTAATGATAAATTGTATACCATAGTTGGTTTTAATGTCATTGATAATATAACGGTATTTACCGAAGAGGAAACCACTACAAGTACAGATCCTTATGCAAATGCTGTCTTTGTAGGCGATTTTGGATTAAACGTAAATGCTGGGGTCCGATGGAACAATCATAGCGATTATGGTAGTAATTTTATTTACAACCTAAATCCGTCCTATACCATGAAAACCAAGAACGGATATCTTAAGTTTTTAGGTTCTTACGCTACATCGTTCATAGCCCCTAATCTATCACAATTGTATGGGCCTTTTGGCCCTAATCCTGATTTAGTTCCAGAGAAAAATATTACCATGGAAGGGGGTATTGAGTACCGACCTTCCGATAAATTAAGAATTAGCGCACTATATTTTGAGCGTAAAGAAGATGGGCGAATTCAGTTTGTTACCATTGACCCAGCCACCTTTGAAAGTCAATATAGAAATACGGAGGAAATAGTGAATTTCAATGGTTTTGAATTTGAGTTACAGGCTAGACCTATAGAGAAGTTAAATATTAGTGCTAATTATACCTACACGGATGCCAATAGTGGTCTAGCGTTGCGAATTCCCAAGACTAAAATCAATGCCAATTTAGGATATTATTTAAATGAAGGTACGTATTTATCCTTGGGATATCAGTACGTTTCCGAACGTTCAGATACCGATTTTGCTACTTTTTCTGCGGTAGATTTAGACTCCTTTGGGCTTTTGGATATTTATTTTAAACACGACATAAACGAGACTGTAGGTTTCTTTTTTTCCATTAATAATTTACTTAATGAAGAATATGTAGAAGTCATTGATTTTACCACTCAAGGAAGAAATATGCGATTGGGCATGCGTTTAAAACTATAAAAAGAACAAATTTACATAAATGAAAAGAGAGCGGCTTAAAAACCGCTCTTTTTTGTTTAATCTATTATTAACTCCTGTCGAATTTGATCATAGTGTGTATCATCTAACATCTTATTACCCATGGGCGTAAACATTTTAGAGCTTGTGAATATTTCTATAGGTCTTTCTACCGTGAAATCACGTTTTCCAGTAGCATTGGTAATTTCTTCAATTGCTCTGGCTAATAACCGTTCACTGGCATCTCCTAAAATACCTAGATTGCCAAGATCCTCTCTCAAAGCAATATCTGGTGTTAGGCCATCTGTAAAATCTGAAAATCCCTCGGCATTTTCATTTCTACCTAATAGAGGTTGTATGGCCCATTGTACATCTGGGTTAATTCGATTTACCCTGCTCGGGGTATATAAATAGGAGTTTTCGCGGTCATCTACTAAAGTGGTAGAAAATTCATTTTTGCCCCTGGTTACATCACCTATTTGAATGACATCAATATAGGGTTCCAGACTATTTATTAATAATTCACTAGCAGAGGCAGAGCTATTTGAAGTCAAAACGTACAATTTTGAAAACCCTAATGGATCAATTGTTCTGCTTCCTACTTTATCCGCGAAATAGACTTCTAAACGACTTTCTGATAACTGATTTTGAATCTTGTCATTATAGCGCTTTCTTAGAAAAAGATTTGAAGTATTAGTGTCGTAAATCATACTGGCTAGCAATCTTGTAGTATTTACCGAACCTCCGGGATTGTACCTGAGATCCAGTATCAAATTGGTTATATCAGCCGATTTTAGTGCAATAATAGCATCATATAACTCATCATCGTATTCATTTGTAAATTGATTATACATGATATAGCCAATTTTCTCACCACTAATTTCGAATGATTTTGAAATAAAAACGGGATTTTCCGCCAAAGCCTCTTGCTTGGATAATACAACCTCATTTTCATTTGGCACTACATCGCCATTAGTATAATCCGCCATATTAAGAGTGTATGTATTGTTATCCCCAAAAAGCAAACCTATATAATTATCCAGCGTTAGTGTCTGACCATCTACTCCGGTAAAAATGTCTCCTCTGTTAATCTCTTCGGTAGCAGCGTCCGAATTTGGGATTATGTACCTGACAAATCCAAAAAGCTCGTTACTCCCCGTCCTTCTTACTAGTCCAAACTCAAGACCGTTACTTCTTGAGATTCCAGCTAAGGAATTTGTAAGCACTCTGTAATCTGAATTATAGAAACTAAATCTATCGTCAACAAACTGTAGTTTACTATCAAAAAAAGCTCCAGGGTCTTCTTCTGAAGAAAGGAATTCCGTATAGGCCACACTACCTTCAGTGGTATTTGGGAACCTATCATCGGCTAAATCAGGAACACTTTCCTGCCAGAAATACCAAAGGTTCATTGCCTTCCACATAAAATCTTGAACTTCAACTCCCGCCGAAGAATCTGGATTTACGGTGCCAGGAATATTTATATCGTCATCCTTTGAACAGGAAAAGACAGTTAAAATCATTAATACTAATAAAATCTTTTTCATACTATAATAGTCAACGGAAGTAATGTGCAATTATTCTTTTGGAGCTATCGATTTTATTTCAGCCCCTTTAATATTATCCAGGATAAGAGCACTTCTTCTTTCATCAAAAAGTTTAGAGCTCGAAATTATATTTGAAGGGATATTAACCTCAAAACTTCTTTTAGCGCTAGTTCCTGTAATTTCTTGTATGGCCCTTGCCAATAATGGCTCGTTAGGATTGCCGAGTATACCTAAATCGGTTACATCTTCATCCAGTTCTATATCTGGGATTAAACCATCTGAATAATCAGAGAAACCTACACTATTTTCCACGAAACTAATGATGGGCTGAAGACCCCATTGAACATTGGGGTTTATATTATCTTCACGGTCACGGTCATAAACATTGCCATTCTCGGGATCATCTACAAAAGTAAGCGAACCTTGGTTTTTTCCGGTAGTTCTAGAACCAATATGCACTACATCTAAATAGGGTTCTAGACCCACCATGACCAATTCACTCGCCGAAGCGGATGCATTGGTTGCCAGAATGTATACTTTATCCAGGTTTAATGAGTTTAACACAGCGTCCGTACTACCATTTCGAGTACCTGTCGTGCCAACAAAATTATTATCGGTGTTAGAGCCAAATGCCTCTTCCAGTTTGGCATTGTATCGGGTTCTATAGAAAAGTTCATCAGTATTTGGGGCATATATTAGACCAGCCAGTATAGTTGCTGCTAAACCACTTCCACCTGAGTTATATCTTAAATCCAATACTAGATCTGTAATATTTTCTCCTCTAAAGGTTGAGAAAACATTATTTAAATCTTCCCCAGACCCTGGTAAAAAAGAGTTGTACATTAAATAACCTATTCTTTTGTCACCAATGTTAAGAACCGTGTTAACAAGAATTGGGTCTTCCTGCAAATTCTCGCGTTTGGTTAAAGTCACTTCTTCACCACTGGGGCTTATAATATTGTTTTCTATAGTGCCCATGTTTAAGGTGTAGGTATCTTCGTCTCCAAATAAAAGACCTCTGAAGTTATTAGCATTAAGTCTAGTGCCGTTAACGCCAATAAAAATATCACCTCTTTTAATATTCTTTACAGAGGCATCTGAATCTTTTATAATATATTCTACAAAACCATATACATCATCAGAATCTCCAATACGGGATAGTCCAAATTCCAGTCCATTGCTTTTGAAAACACCAGAAAGTAAATTAGTAAGATCTCTGTAATCCTCTCTGTAAAAAGTAAAGCGGTCTTCTGAGAAAAGGAGCTTGTTTGTTAGAAAAGTCTCGGGATCTGGGGTTTCCGCAAGAAAATCTTCATAAGCAACTTGAGTGGCAAAACGATCATCTGCTAAATCAATAACATCTCCCTGCCAGAAATAATAGGTATTCATTGTTTGCCACATAAAATTCTGAACTTCTATATTAACTTCTTCAGGTGGTTCGATTATTTCCTGTTCTTCCTCAATTATTGGCGTGTCGTCATTTTTATTACAGGAACTGAAACAAACCCCTATACAGAGTATTAGCAAGAAATAATCTTTCATAGTTTTTTTTAAATTGAAATACAAAATTCAAAGCTCCAATAATCATTCCAATTCTCCTATGGAAACGTAAATGGGGGCTTACAATTACTAGTACTTACGTTTATATTTAGTATAAGGATGTTAAATTTACTTACATCATAAAGAAAAAAAAATTATTTGTAACAATATTCGTTGAATATCGTCTTCCTTTTGTAGACATATTAGAGCATGTTTGCAAACAACTAAACCACCAATGAAACAAGTAGAATTTCTAAATGCTGTTATGCCTTTTAAGGATAAGTTATATCGCTTGGCGAAACGCCTTTTGGTATCTGCTGAGGAAGCTGAAGATGCAACACAGGAAATCTTATTGAAATTGTGGTCTAAGAAAAATGCAATGAAAAGCTATAATAACGTTGAAGCTTTCGCAATGACAATGACGAAGAACTTTTGCCTGGATAGGCTAAAATCCAAACAGGCTAGTAACCTTAAATTAGTCCATAGTAATTACGGGGATGATAGTGCATCTTTACAGCGAGAGGTAGAAGCAAGAGATAGTATAGGTTGGGTGCAGAGAATTATGGAAGAGCTACCCGAACAACAGAAAATGGTATTGCAACTTAGAGATGTGGAGCAGTACGAATATAACGAGATTGAAGAGCTTCTGGATATGAAGCCCACTGCTATAAGGGTGGCGCTATCAAGAGCCAGAAAAACAGTAAGAGAAAAATTAATGCAAAAACATAGTTATGGAATTGAGTAACATAGAAAAATTATTGGAAAAATACTTTGAGGCCAGCGCTACGATAGCGGAAGAAGAAACCTTACGGGATTATTTTTCAAAAGATGAAGTAGCCACTCATCTAGAACAATATGTTCCAATGTTTCAGTATTTCTCCAATGCTAAGGAAGAACGTTTCACCAAGCAGGTCCCATTGCAACCTAGAAAGAATTTTTATAAATGGGCATCCGTTGCAGCGGTAGCAGTTCTAGCTTTTGGAGTGTATTTTGGAAATGATTACAGAGAACAACAAATTGCAGATCAGGAAAAGGCACTGTTGGCCTATAACCAAACAAAAAAAGCTTTTGCTCTCTTGGCAGAAAATTTTAGTAAAGGCACAGAAAAAGTGGCCTATTTGAGCGAGTTTGAAGAAACAAAACAAAAAATTTATAATAAGAATTAAAAAAGAAAAAAATGAAAAAGATAATATTAAAAATAGTAACCGTAATGGTATGTTATACAGGGTTTTCACAGTCCATGTTCGATAAGTATGAGGATTTGGATAACGTAAGTGCAGTAGTCGTAAACTCAAGCATGTTTAGATTATTGTCCAATATAGATGTTGAAGTGGATGATCCGGAGGCAAAAGATTTTATGGATATTGCCAAAAGTCTTAAAAACTTAAAAGTGTTCATTACAGAAGATAAAAGCATTTCCGCAGATATGATGAGTACTATGAACAAGTATTTGAAATCTAATTCCTTAGAGGAACTAATGCGTGTTAAGGATAAAGAAGCCAATGTGAAATTTTACATTAAGCAAGGTAAGGATGAAGATCATGTAAGCGAGTTATTAATGTTTGTAACCGGTATGAAGAATGTGGATATGGATGTTAATGGAAGAAAATTTGAAACCGTACTGTTATCCTTGACTGGCGATATCGATTTGAATAAAATAGGTTCTCTTACCAGAAAAATGAACCTGCCACAAGAATTGAACAAGGCAGGAAAGAAACAGTAAAAAAAGTATTACGGCCTTATTGATGTATTATTTCGGTAAGGTCTATTTTTTAAATTCATCAATAATAGTATAAATCAAAAAACAACAATCATGAAAAAAGTAGTAGTAGTATTTTTAATGGCCATTTTACCAGCATTGGGTTTTTCACAATCCATATTCGATAAATATGAGGACATGGACAATGTGGGCTCTGTTATCGTGAAAAAGGGTATGATAGATTTAGTTTCCAAAATTGGCGCAATGAGCGATGATGTCGAGGCCCAAGAGTTTATGAAAGTCGCAAGAGGTCTTAAAGGAGTTAAGGTCTTTATGACGGAAGATGCCTCGGTTTCCGCAGATATGTCCAAGACGGTAAGCAGGTATTTAAAGTCTTCCAAATTAGAAGAATTAATGCGGGTAAAGGACAAAGATGTGAATGTCAAGTTTTACATAAGAGACGGTAAGAAAAAAGACCACGTAAGTGAGTTATTAATGTTTGTTTCCGGTTTAGATAATTTGGAAATGGGTCACAACGGTAGAAAACTAGAGACTGTTTTGGTGAGCCTTACCGGAGATATAGACTTAAATAAAATCGGTTCTATTACCAACAAGATGGATTTACCTAAGGAGTTGAATAAAGCTGGGGGGAAATAGAAAAAGTTTATGGTAATCGGTAGTAACTAGGGAAATTATATCTTTAAAAAGTTGCTGCCGTTAACTATTATAAAAACGATAAAAAATGAAAAAAGTAATTACAGCAATAATAGTACTCTTTGCTCTTATGGTATGCTCTTGCTCATCTACCCAGAGTTTACAGGAATACTATGTGGATAATACGGATAATCCTAACTTTTTGTTTTTTGATGTTCCTGCCAGTATACTTAATATGGAAAAAGCAGAACTGACAGAAACGGAAATAACAACATTAGCTTCCCTTAAGAAATTGAATATATTGGCTTTCAAAAAAACTACAGAAAATAGCGGTGAATATAAAATTGAAAAAACCAATATTACCGCTATTCTGGATAAGGGCGACTATACGGAATTAATGAAGATGAATACTGCTTATGGCCGTGCCATTATAAAATATAAAGGAGCGGACGATGCTATAGAAGAGGTTATTATTTTTGGTGACAACAAGGAAAAAGGATTTGCCTTGGTCAGGGTCTTGGGTAAAAATATGAATCCGGCACACTTTGTTCAATTAATGCAGGCAATGAAGAAGTCAGATTATAATGGAGCTGGTTTTAGGCAAATAGCTGAACTCTTTAAGGGATAATTTTTGTACTACACAAACAAAATCAATCCTGTTATAAAAGTGGTATAACAGGATTTTCATTTTACTAAATGGTTTTCTTATTTTAATTTTTGTGACCTTCTGAGTATATTGGTGTCCAATCTAATGAACAACAATATTAACACTAAAGCAGAACATTATTATGGAAGACGCAGAATTATGGATTAATAAGGGAGTTGATTTTATTCTTGAGTTTGGTCCAAAAGTTATTGGGGCAATTTTAATCTACATTATTGGCTCATGGATCATTAAAAAATTAATGAAATTATTAAGGGGGACTATGTCCAAACAGGATTACGACAAGTCCCTTCAAAAGTTTCTCTTAAGTCTGGCAAAATGGGGACTTACAATATTCCTTATAATAACGGTAATATCTACATTGGGAGTAGAGACCACAAGTTTAGCTGCCGTAATTGCCGCTGCTGGTTTGGCCATTGGCCTGGCACTACAAGGTTCTCTTTCCAATTTTGCAGGAGGCGTATTAATTATAATTTTCAAACCCTACAAAATAGATGATTTGGTGGAGGCACAAGG
>JBARUM010000456.1:0-2275 GCA_049645725.1 Maribacter sp. | reverse complement strand
GGTTTTTATAGTCTCCCACTGCTTAAAACCGACGGTCAGCTCTAAATTTTTAATGTGTACAGTTTGTTCAATTTTTGAAACTAAATAACTCTTTGCGGTTCCTGTTTCGGGGTTATAGACTTCCCAATGTAAAAACTGCTTTAAATCAAAGTTTGCATTTAGTTCGGTGTTTATTCTTGCAAGAACATTTTTATTGAATGCAGCAGTAACCCCTTCTTTGTCATTATAGGCATCTAAAATCGTTTGCGGATTTTTCTTTTGGTCAAACCCCATAAATAAGAGGTCTTCAGGTTGCATTAGTTGTTGAATCTTATTCATGAAAACAACTGCCTGCTTATGCTCCAAGTTGCCAATATTAGAACCTAAAAACAAAATTATTTTTCTGTTCTCACGATTGTTTATTTCTTTAAGCGCTTCAAAATATGTGCCTTGAAAAGGTTGAACTTGTACATCAGGTAGTTCTATTCCAATAGATTGCTGTAATTGATTTAATGCGTTGTCACTTATATCAATGGGTACATAAGTAAAATCAATTTTTTGGTCACTGAATTCTTTTAATAGAATCTTGGTCTTTTTTCCATCTCCAGCACCAAGTTCAATTAAGTCGAAGGATCCAAAACCGGTAAACAGATTTGAGATTTCTTCTTTATTGTTCTCAAGAATTTCATATTCAGAATCGGTAAGATAATACGTTGGCATTGCCATAATATCTTGAAAAAGCTTATCTCCTTTTTTGTCGTAAAAATACATTGAAGACAAGTGCTTAGGGTTGTCGGTCAAGCCTTGGTAAACTTCTTTTTCAAATTCACTTGTATTGGTAAGCGTAGTTTTTGTGTCTTGCATGCGTAATATGTCGTAATTATTTGGCTAACCTTATTCCGGTAAACTGCCATTTTAAATCGGTTGGAAAAAAGTTGCGATAGGTGTGTCTTGCATGTTTGTTAGGGGTTGCAATAGAACTGCCTCTGAGTACTTTTTGGTTGACCATAAACTTGCCGTTGTATTCACCTAAAGCTCCATCAACTTTTTTATAATTAGGGTAGGGTAGGTAGGCGCTTTCTGTCCATTCCCAACGTTGTCCCCAGTTAAATTGTTCCTGAGCGGCTTCCCACTCAAATTCGGTAGGTAGGCGACATCCTTTATATTGAGCAAAGGCAAATGCTTCAAAATAAGAAACATGGGTAACAGGCGCATCTAAATCAACTTCAGTTAATCCGTTTAGGCTGTAATAATGCCATATTCCGTCAATTTCATGCCAATATAATGGTGATGTTATTTGTTTTTGCTGTACCCAATCCCAACCTGCGGCATGCCAAAGGTTGAAACGTTTATATCCGTCGACATTAATGAATTCAATGTACTCGGCATTGGTAACGAGTTTGTTCGATATTTGATAATCATGAAGATATACTTTGTGTCTTCCTAATTCATTGTCAAAACAGAAGTTAGTAGAATTATGACCTATTTCATAAATACCTTCCCTCATTAAAATCCAGCTTTGAGTGTCATTCTCAATGGTGAATTCTTTAAAAGTGTCTGAGTATTTAGGTAGTAACGGGTTGTTTCCGAGAATATATTTAATATCTGTAAGTAGTAATTCTTGATGTTGCTTTTCGTGATGTATACCAATTTCTAGAACGGCTAATAATGTGCTGTCTTCATTAGATGCCAGTAAGTTTTTCATTGCTTGAGTCACATAATGTCTATATTCATAAACCTTTTTTACTGAAGGTCTTGACAAATTACCGCGGTCTGCACGTACCACACGTTTGCCTACGGTTTCGTAGTAGCTGTTAAATACAAACGAGAAATCATCATCAAAAACTGTATAAGATTTATCGTATGATTTAAGAATGAATTCTTCAAAAAACCAAGTCGTATGACCTAGGTGCCATTTTGGTGGAGAGACGTCAATGATAGGTTGTACCACATAATCTTCAATTTCTAGAGGCTTGCAAATAGCCTCGGTATGCTCTCTGGTTTCTAAAAAGAAATCTAAGAACGTATCAGTACTGACCATGAAAACAATTTTTATGGAAAGTTAACTAAAAATGATCAATCGGTTTTAACCTGATAAATTAAGAAATTGATACTATCAAAGCTTGAAGTTAATAGGAATGGAGTATGGTACTTTTTTAGGTACACCATTTTGGCTTCCTATTTGAAATTTTGGCAGTAATGAAATAATTCTTCGAGCTTCGTTTTCTAAAATTGGTGCAGGGCCTTTTGTTTTAATGTCACCAACATTGCCTTCTTTGTCAATAGTGAACATTAT
>JBARUM010000455.1:0-3313 GCA_049645725.1 Maribacter sp. | reverse complement strand
TGGGTTTAGTTTCTTTAGGATTAGTTCTCCTTCTTTAGTTTTTTGCTGTGCTTCAGAAAGGTTCTTAGGGTTTTTTAAGTCGGGTATAATTTCAATTTCAAACTTTATATAATGTTGTAATCGTTTTATATAAGTTTCAATTAGGCTGTGTAGTGCTTTACTATCTGTCTTGCCTATGGCCAATAGTTTAATTGTCATACTTCAAAAGTAAATCAAATTTCCAAATGGATTCGTAATTTAGCATTGTTCAATAACATATATGATATCAGAAGAGCAATTTAATATAGAAATTAAAGGAATAATTGAAAATGCTATCCGTGAGGATGTAGGGGATGGAGACCATAGTTCTTTGGCCTGTATACCAAATAACGCAAACGGTAAGGCCAAATTACTTGTCAAGGATAACGGAATCATAGCGGGAGTTGAGTTTGCTAAAAGGGTATTTTCATATGTTGATGACGAATTGGTAATAGAAACACTTCTTAAAGACGGAAGTCTTGTTAAGAATGGAGATGTTGTTTTTTATGTAGAGGGACGCTCACAGAGCATCTTAAAAGCAGAAAGGTTGGTTCTTAATGCTATGCAACGGATGAGTGCAATCGCTACAAAAACCAATTTTTTTGTTAAATTATTAGAAGGTACGGGAACTAAAATACTGGATACAAGAAAAACCACTCCTGGGATACGCGCATTGGAAAAATGGGCAGTTAAAATTGGAGGAGGGGAGAACCACCGCTTTGGCTTATATGATATGATCATGTTAAAGGATAATCATATAGATTTTGCGGGGGGGATCACCAAAGCAATTGATAAGACCAAGACTTATTTAAAGGAAACCAATCGAGACTTAAAAATTATCGTAGAAGCCAGAAATCTAGATGAGATACGTGAAATTCTAAAATCGGACGGGGTTTACCGTATACTTATAGATAATTTTAATTACGCGGATACTAGGAAAGCTGTGGACTTAATAGGTGATACGTGCTTAACCGAGTCTTCAGGAGGAATCAACGAGGAAACCATTCGTAACTATGCGGAATGTGGCGTGGACTATATTTCTTCTGGGGCCTTAACACATTCCGTTTATAATATGGATTTAAGCCTTAAAGCAGTATAAATGTCCGCGGAAATTGAGAAGAAATTAGAGAAAATACCCGTAGTCAACTGGTTCGTCCGTTTATTAAAAACGATTAAGCTTCCCGGTTTTGAAGGTCTTTCCATTTATGATTTAACGGAGATGTACGTAAGTGGTATTTTAAAGGGTGCACTTTCTACCCGTGCCAGCGCCATAGCTTTTAGTCTTTTTTTGGCCTTGTTTCCATTATTGATTTTTATGGTAACCCTTGTTCCCTTTTTAGTTTCTTACATAAGCATAGAGAATGCAGATTTTGAAATTCAGTTTCAAATGTTTTTAGAATCTTTTTTACCCAACGCGACCGGAGAGTATTTTGGGGAAGTTTTTCAACAAATTAAGGATCAAAAGCGTGGAGGACTTTTATCCTCTGCTTTTATTTTATCCATTTTTTTAGTTGCGAATGGAGTTCATTCAATATTCGGTGGTTTTGAGACCTCGTATCATATAGATCTTACGCGTAACTTCTTTAGACAATATCTGTTTGCCCTCATGGTAGGATTAATTTTGGCCATTCTTATTATATTAGGTTTTGTGGCATTTATATATTTTGAATTCTATGTGTTAGGCTATTTGTCAGAATTTGCGGCAAGACAGGGCGGGTATGTACTCGGTGAGGATGATATTCTTGGGGTGCAGATTGCAAAAATCTTATTTTTTATAATACTGTCTTATTTTACGACAGCCACACTATATTATTTTGGTACTCGTGAGGGTAAACAGGCCAGGTTTTTCTCGGTTGGCGCGCTAATGACCACGGTTCTCTTTTTAATTACTTCCTATCTCTTTGGTATTTACGTAGAAAAATTCGCAAGATACAACGAGTTATACGGGGCTTTAGGTGGATTATTGATTTTGATGGTCTACATCTGGTTAAATTCCAATATCTTGCTGCTTGGGTTTGAACTTAATGCCTCGCTAAACTCTTTAAGAAAGATTACTAAAAAAGAAGAATGACATATCCCCGTAAAAGTGCCCTGATACTTTTGTTTTTATGCTTCACGAGCTTTGTGACCGCCCAAACAGTTTTCGGCAAGTGGAAAACCATAGATGATCGTACAGGTGACCCCAAGGGTGTTATACGTATTTATGAAAAACAAGGAAAGATGTACGGATATGTCGAAAAAATCTTGGAAGAAGGCAAGGAAGATTCGCTATGTATCAAATGTGATGGTGAATTAAAAGATAAACCTATTGTTGGAATGGAAATAATTACCGCTGGGGAACGTAACGATGATGGTGAATGGAAGGGTAAAAAGCTATTTGACCCGGAACAGGCGATGACCTTTCGTTTTAAAATATGGTTAAACCCTGATAATCCCAACGAACTTAAAGTAAGGGGTTACCTAGCTTTCATTTATCGCACACAAACTTGGTTGCGTGTGGAAGGTTAATATGTATGGCACAATTTATCAACGTTATTTTGCCTATTCCTTTAGATAGGCACTTTACCTATAGCATAAGCTCTGATGAGGCCTTGTTGTTAAAACAGGGTATGCGAGTTGCCGTTCCTTTTGGTAAATCAAAAATATACACCGGACTCGTTGCTAAGGTACATGAAACTCCTCCGGAAGTATATGAGGCAAAGGAGATTCATCAGGTTCTTGATGATATTCCCATAGTAACAAACATTCAATTACAGCATTGGCAATGGATAGCGGATTATTATATGTGTACCATTGGTGAAGTGGTGCGCAGTGCACTACCAAACGCTTTTCTATTGGAGAGCGAAACCTTGGTACTCCGAAATACCGAAGCATCGATAGATGAACTGGAACTAAAAGATGATGAGTTTTTGGTCTTTGAGGCTTTACAGCATCAAGCGGTTTTAAAAGTACATGAAGTAGCCGCAATAGTGGATAGAAAAAACGTGATGCCGATACTGTATCGCCTTTTGGAGAAAAATATTATCCACTTAAAAGAGGAAGTGTATGAGCAGTATAAACCCAAGTTGGTGCGCTACGTTCGCTTGGGATTAGAATTTACCTCGGATCTGGCTCTGGAGAACCTGTTAGAATCCTTAAAGAGAGCACCGAAACAGAGTCAAGTTGTTTTATCGCTTTTTCAACTGCAAGGCAATACTAAAAAACCTATTTCCACGACTGACCTAGAAAAATTCAGCAATTGTTCAATGGCGGTAATAAAAACCCTTATAGATAAAGGTATTCTGGAGGAATATTT
>JBARUM010000454.1:0-2885 GCA_049645725.1 Maribacter sp. | reverse complement strand
CTACCGACCTAATCGCTGAGAAAAATTCCAATGGTATATTCTCTCCATCACCAAGCAACTCTTTTACATTGCTTCTATTTCGGGAAAAGTTTAAAGTTAAATCCCATGAAAAGTCTTCCGTTTGTATAGGTCTAGCATTCAACACTATTTCTATACCTTGATTTTCAATTTTCCCAGCATTACCGATGGTATTAACATATCCTGTCGATGATGGAATAGTTATCTCTAAAATCTGATCTTCAGATAAGGCATTATAGTACGTGAAATCCAATCCAATTCTATTCTTTAAAAATTTGAAATCCCCACCAAACTCATAAGTTGTCGTGGTCTCTGCCTTTAGTTGATCATTGCCTAGCGTTAAATTCCTTTCGAAGGCATTCGTTCCAAAAACCGGAAAATTATTGGAAGGAAGCAAATTGTCACCCCCGCTAACAGCAGAACCAAAATAGTTTCTTGTACTATATATAGGTGCGTCATTACCAACCGAACCGTATGAAGCTCTTAATTTTGCATAATTTAGAGTTGAAGATTCTATATTAAGTGCTTTCACCAATTCAACTGCTAAACTACCTGTACCATAGAAAAAAGAATTATCACCTTTTGGCAATGTTGATGACCAATCATTTCTTCCGGTGAGGTTTGCAAATAAATAATCTTTATAATTCAATCGTATATCGGCAAATACCCCAATAAGTTTTCTTTGTGCGATATTCTCAATAGATTGAATGTCACTAGCATTGCTGATATGATAAAAGTTGGGAGATGCTAGTCCATTTCCGGTGCTATTTTGATTAACAATTTTAGATGAAAAGTAGTTATGCCCGATCGTGGAGTTCATACTGAAGTCCTCACTAAATGATTTGTTTAATAATAATAGAAAGTCAGAATTAAGCTGTGAAGATGTAATCATTTGTTGAAACACTCTACCTTGGCTTGCGCCACCAGAAAAAATATCAAATGCTGAATTTCTTCGATCACTAAAGAAGTCCATTCCAAGTTTGTAATTTGCTTTTATCCAAGGAGCAATCTCATAGGTTGTATTGATGTTTCCAATTATCCGATTCACGTTGTCCCTATTCGGATTTTTATTAACCGTCCAAAAAGGATTATCATAGATTCCGTTTCGATAAGACCTTTGGGTACCATCGGGAAGAATATAGGTTGATGGATCATCGGCAGCTGCACCTCCTGTTTTGCCATTACCTATATCAAAGGTTGGGGTATTCCTGAAAGCACCAACGGATATTCCTGACAAACTGCTTCCAGCAGTGACACGATCACCACCTGAATTGATGTAATTCGCAGAAATACCAAAACTGAGTTTTTCCGATAGCTTCGTATTTAAGTTAACCCTAAAACTATTCCTTTCGAATGTTTGATTGGGAACAATTCCCGACTGGTCCAACCTCCCAATCGAAGCAAAATAATTAACTGCATCGTTACCCCCTGATATCGATAAATTCATATCGTGTAATGTTCCATTGATAAAAAGGGCTTCGTAGGGGTCATAGGCCCTGGCAGGAACCCCGTTGCCTTCACCTACAGGCACTAAACTTCCATTTCTATCGAAAGGATAATCTGAATCACCATTGAATTCCAGAGAAGAAATTAATGGTCCATATGAAGAATTGACGCGAGTTTCTGGACCTTGATAGGTAAAGACACCATCGATCAAGGATCCTTGAGCATATTGATTTTGGCGCCCAGGTAATTTATTAACTTTTGATATATCAAAATTGTTGCTAAATGATATTTTGGGGGCACCACTTCTACCTTTTTTGGTTGTGATAATGACCGCACCATTAGCTGCCCTAATTCCATAAAGAGCAGTAGCAGCAGGACCTTTTAATACAGATGTGCTCTCAATATCCTTTGGGTTTATGTCTATGGCCCTATTGGAATTTGGTACGTCAGCTGCGGAACCATTACCGAAACTTTCATTACTAATGGGCACTCCGTCAATAACAAAAAGTGGGCTGTTATTTCCATTTACCGAAGTGTTACCTCTTATTCTTATAGATGATGAAGCTCCAGGAGCTCCGGCAGATGATATGATTTGAACTCCAGCAACTTTTCCGTTTAAACCTCCTAGCACATCTCGGGAACCTGCTTGGGCTATTTCATCACCTTTGATATTCTGTATTGAATAACCAAGTTCTCTTTTGTTCGATTCTAACCCTACTGCAGTTACCACTACCTCATCCAATGATTGTGAGTCTATTTTCAATTGAACGTTAATAATAGTAGAATCGTTTACGACAATTTCTTGTGTCTTATAACCTATATAGCTAAAAACGAGAACGGAACTTCTATCTCTAACCGATATGCTATAATTACCGTCAAAATCAGTAGATACTCCTTGAGTGGTGCCTTTGAGTTGCACGGTTGCCCCAGGCAATGGTACGCCGGTCTCATCGGTAATGCGGCCTGTAATTTTGATGGGATCTTGGGTTACTGAGGCTTTTTGTTTAGGTGGGTCGCTTCCACCTACTTTCGATTTGAGTACAATTTGTTTGTCCCGAATAGCATACGCAACGGGGGTATTTTCAAAGATAAGTTGTAATACCTCAGCAATCTTTACCTGTTTTACATCCAAGGATACCTTTCGGGTTACATCTACCTGCTTATTGCTGTATACAAATCGAAACTCTGTATTAGCTTCAATTTCATCGATTACCTGTGCTACCGCAGCGTTATCCATCTGCAAGGTTACCTTGGTTCGCTGTGCGTAGCTCTCATTGGCATGAAGGCCAATCAGTGCTGTAAACAACAACAGGGTCGTTAGTTTCATCTTTAGGTCAAATTTTAAAAAAGGTCCTAGCAACCTCCTTCTTTTCAGAAGTATTTTCATATTTTTAAGTGTTACGAGTGGTTAATACTATTGG
>JBARUM010000453.1:0-2352 GCA_049645725.1 Maribacter sp. | reverse complement strand
ATAATTAATCCTGCAATAAACAGTTTAATATTTTTATTGAACATAATTGAATGTTTTGAGCAAGGAATTCAAATTCCTTTGCTGGCATGTTGTGATTAAAATTGGCGCTAATAAAATGTAATAAATTTGACAAAAACCTATTCGGACAAAATTAGGGAAAACCTTGGTTTTGAACTGTACGGATTTCTAAAAATATTTTTTTGATAACACTTGTCAAAGCAAAAACTCTTTGTATATTTGCGCCCAGAATTTGCGAAGGTATTCGCAATTTTCAATATAACGAAAAGGATTAAAAAATGCCCGGACAGAAAAGAACATATCAGCCATCAAAGCGAAAAAGAAGGAACAAACATGGGTTTAGAGAGCGCATGGCATCCGTTAACGGAAGAAAAGTTCTTGCTAGAAGAAGAGCCAAAGGAAGAAAAAAACTATCTGTATCCTCTGAGACAAGACACAAAAAATAAATGATTGTATTTTTAAAATATTAAGGTGTTACTTTTTCGAAAGTAGCACCTTTTTTTTATCCATCACTAAACACACCACATTAAAAAATGCCAAAAAGAAAAGATTTAAATTCGATTTTAATAATAGGTTCAGGCCCCATTATTATTGGTCAAGCCTGCGAATTCGATTATGCCGGTTCTCAATCTTTACGATCGCTGCGTGAAGACGGGATTGAAACTATTCTAATCAATAGTAATCCAGCTACGATTATGACAGATCCATCAATGGCGGATCATGTATATTTAAAACCGTTGACCACGAAATCGATTGTTGAAATCTTAAAGGCGCATCCTCAAATCGATGCTGTTCTACCTACCATGGGTGGACAAACTGCTTTAAATCTTTGTATTGAAGCGGATAAAAAGGGAATATGGGATGATTTTGGCGTGCAAATGATAGGTGTTGACATAGATGCTATCAATGTTACGGAGGATAGGGAGAAATTCCGTGAATTAATGCTTAAGATAGGTGTTGGAATGGCTCCACAAGCTACGGCCACTTCGTTCTTGCAGGGAAAGGAAATCGCACAGGAATTTGGCTTTCCGCTAGTTATTAGAGCTTCCTATACCCTTGGTGGCGCCGGCGCTTCAATTGTATACAAGCCAGAGGATTTTGATGCCTTGTTAAGTCATGGTCTGGAGATCTCTCCAATTCACGAAGTGATGATAGACAAGGCCCTTATGGGTTGGAAGGAATATGAGCTAGAATTGTTGCGGGACAAAAATGACAATGTAGTTATTATTTGCGCCATTGAGAATATGGATCCCATGGGTATTCATACAGGGGATTCCATTACGGTTGCTCCTGCAATGACCTTATCGGATAGAACATATCAGAAGATGCGGGACATGGCCATTCATATGATGCGTAGCATCGGTGATTTTGAAGGCGGTTGTAATGTTCAATTTGCGGTAAGTCCCGATAATAATGAAGATATCATTGCTATTGAAATTAATCCAAGAGTTTCTAGGTCATCGGCATTGGCATCCAAAGCTACCGGTTATCCCATTGCAAAAGTGGCAACGAAACTAGCCATTGGATATTCTTTAGATGAATTGGAAAATCAGATCACAAAATCTACTTCTGCCTTGTTCGAACCAACTTTAGATTACGTAATCGTGAAAATACCAAGATGGAATTTTGATAAGTTTGAGGGCTCAGACAGGACACTGGGACTGCAAATGAAATCGGTTGGTGAGGTTATGGGTATAGGACGTTCTTTTCAAGAAGCCTTGCACAAGGCTACACAGTCGCTTGAGATTAAAATAAACGGTCTAGGTGCGGACGGAAAAGGTTATAAAGACTATGACCAAATAATAAGTAAGCTTACCATCCCTAGTTGGGATAGGGTTTTTGTTATTTATGATGCCATACAAATGGGGATACCTTTGAGTAGGATACATGAAATTACAAAAATTGATATGTGGTTCTTAAAGCAATATGAGGAATTACATCAACTGGAAAAAGAGGTATCCAAATACACGATTGCAACGCTTTCCAAAGATTTGTTGTTAGAGGCGAAGCAGAAAGGTTTTGCCGATAGGCAAATTGCCCATATGCTGGATTGCTACGAAAGTGAGGTGTACAATAAGCGTACGGAACTTAGCATTAATAGGGTCTATAAACTTGTAGATACCTGTGCTGCTGAATTTAAGGCGATGACACCTTACTATTATTCTACTTTTGAAGCGGAAATAGAAAAGCCGGATGGAACTAGATATGTTGAAAATGACAGTATTGTAACCGATAAGAAAAAGATAGTAGTATTAGGTTCTGGTCCCAACCGAATAGGACAGGGCATTGAGTTCGACTACTGTTGTGTGCATGGTGTTTTGGCCGCTGCAGAAT
>JBARUM010000452.1:0-8792 GCA_049645725.1 Maribacter sp. | reverse complement strand
GTTTTGGAACCACGAAAAGAACCATCTGAAGTAATAACCATTTTACAGTCCGAGTCATTAATACGGGTGGATAGGGCATTTGCAGAAAACCCTGCGAATACTACGGAATGTATGGCACCAATACGCGCGCATGCCAATAGTGAAATAGCAAGTTCAGGAATCATAGGCAGGTAAATACACACACGGTCACCTTTTTTGATACCCTTCTCCATAAGAACATTTGCCATCCTGCACACCCGTTCATGTAATTGTCTGTAAGTAATATGCTCCGCTTCTTCTTTAGGGTCATTGGGCTCAAAAAGGATAGCAGTTTTATTTCCTCTTGTGGGTAAATGCCGATCTAAGCAATTTTCGGTAATATTTAACTTTGCACTTTCAAACCACTTAACTTCAGGTTTGGAGAAATCCCAGCTCAATACATTATTCCACCTCTTTCTCCAAACAAAATGCTCCTCCGCTATTTCTTCCCAGAATGCCTCCGGGTTTCTGACCGATTTACGGTATACCTGAAAATATTCTTCTAAATGTTTTATATGGTAGTTACTCATTTCAATATAGTTTTAAGCTTTGTTTTGTAGGGCTTTTAAATTAGAGAGTGATAGTACATCACTTTTTTTCAAATCTGTAAAATCCACCTTAAAAGTTACTAAAAATAATCAAAAATCAATGACCCGATGCCTCACCGGTTTCATTAGGAATTCGTATGCTTTCCACTATTTCTTGAACATTTTCTGGCGGCTGTGGCGTAAACTGCATAATTACTACGGAAATCACGAAATTGGCTAACATGGCAATACTTCCAAACCCTTCTGGAGATATTCCAAACCACCAATCCGATTGTGTACCCCCACCAAACCAGCCAAACTTAAACTTGGTCATATAAAATAACATTAATAAGATACCTACAACCATGCCTCCAATTGCGCCTTCCTTGTTCATTTTCTTATAAAAAATACCTAGAACTATGGCGGGGAAGAATGATGCTGCCGCCAAACCAAATGCTAGGGCTACCACTGCGGCTACGAATCCAGGTGGATTAATCCCAAAATAGCCTGCAATTACAACAGCAACGGTCGCTGCGCCTCTGGCAGCCCAAAGCTCTCCCTTTTCAGAAATACTTGGTCTAAATACTTTTTTAATCAAATCATGCGAGACTGATGCCGAAATGACCAACAACAATCCTGCTGCCGTGGACAAGGCTGCTGCTAGGCCACCTGCCGCCACTAGGGCTATTACCCACGCGGGTAAGTTGGCTATCTCTGGATTGGCCAGAACCATAATATCTGGGTCTACGGTAAGCTCGTTTCTTTTAGTGTCCGCTAGATATTGAATCTTACCGTCATTATTTTTATCATCAAACTTCAACAAACCGGTAGTTTCCCAATTTTTAAACCATTCTGGCATAGACGCATATTCTTGGTTGCTTACGGTATTTATCATATTGGTCCGTGCAAAAACTGCAACCGCAGGGGCTGTAGTATAAAGAATGGCGATAAGTAAGAGTGCTATTCCTGCCGATTTCCGAGCATCTTTTACTCTTTTCACGGTAAAGAAACGAACGATTACATGAGGTAGACCAGCTGTTCCCACCATCAGGGCAAGGGTGATTGCAAAAACATCTACCAATGATTTGGAACCATCGGTATAGGCATTAAAGCCTAGCTCGGTAGATAGTCCGTCCAACTTATCCAAAAGATACGTTCCAGAACCGTCATTTAAAGTGGAGCCCATTCCCAACTGTGGTATTGGATTCCCCGTCATTTGTATCGAAATAAAAATTGCAGGTACCATAAAGGCGAAAATGAGTACGCAATATTGTGCCACCTGCGTATAGGTGATTCCCTTCATACCTCCCAGAACGGCATAGAACAAAACGATAATCATCCCTATAATCACACCCGTATTAATATCGACTTCTAAGAACCTTGAAAATACGACACCAACACCGCGCATTTGCCCGGCTACATAGGTAAAGGAAACAATCAGCGCAGAGATAACCGCAACAATCCTAGCGGTTTTAGAATAGTATCTATCCCCAATAAAATCCGGCACCGTAAATTTTCCAAACTTTCTTAGGTAGGGGGCTAACAATAGTGCCAGTAGAACATATCCGCCTGTCCAACCCATAAGGTAAACGGAACCATCATAACCTGCAAAGGCAATTATTCCGGCCATTGAAATAAACGAGGCTGCGGACATCCAGTCAGCTGCTGTCGCCATTCCATTGGCCAATGGAGATACACCCCCGCCCGCCACATAAAAATCCCTAGTTGAACCAGCCCTAGACCAAATCGCAATGCCTATGTAAAGCGCGAATGTGATTCCTACTAAAATATAAGTCCAAGTTTGAACACTCATGATAATTTGTTCTAAGTTGATTATTGGCAATTATGCGGTCAGATATTTGGGTAAAAGTCTATTCATTATATCCATATTCCTTATCCAGTTTGTTCATCAGTCTTACATATATAAAAATTAGAACAACGAATACGTAGATAGCACCTTGTTGTGCAAACCACCACCCAAGTTTAAAACCACCTATTTTTATAGTGTTTAGAGCATCCTTGAATAAAATGCCTGCTCCGTAGGAAACTAAAAACCAAATGGTAAGCAGTATAAAAAGATATTTTACGTTAATTTTCCAGTAAGCCGTGGCTTTTTTTTGTTTTTCCGACATGTTACAAGTGGTTTTACTTCAGTTTAGAAATTTAGGTAAAATAGTTCAGTTTGGTAAGTAAACTACACCGCTAGATGAATCCCTTTTGGCACCCGTTACAGAGCGGAGGACATTGATCTGCTGTTCAATTCGTAATACACCCATCAAGGCAAAAACCAATGCTTCCTTAAAATCTATTAAAGTACGCTCAGGAACTACTGCTTCTATTTGGGTCCCTAACTTTTGAGTTAAGGTTTCTATTAAAAATAAATTTAATGCACCACCACCGGTTATGAACAAGCGTTGTTTTGATTTGTTGGAGTTTAATTTGATTTGTTGTACTATTTTTTCGCAAATATGATGAACGGAAGTATGAAGCAAGTTTTCCGCCGTATCCTTTGTCTCTTCAACTATGGGAACGACTTCTTCTACGAACCATTCATAGCCAATAGACTTGGGATGAGGTAAGAGGTAGTACTTTAAAGCGTTCAACCGCTCTAACATTTGTTGATTTATTTTACCGGACTTACCAAGTTCGCCGTCCTTATCGTAATCCAGATTGATTTTTCTTGTGATATAATTCAAGATCATATTGGCCAAACCAATGTCGTAAGCAATCCTTTTATCCTTTACCTCAAATGAAATATTGCTGATGCCCCCAAGATTTAAACAAAAATCATAATCGCTAAATAATAGGCTATCCCCAATAGGTACCAAGGGTGCTCCTTGCCCGCCCAAAGCCAAATCATTACTTCTAAAATCGCAAATAACTTTTTGACCAGCTGCATTTGCCAAGTGTTGTCCTGAGCCCAATTGAAATGTTAATCCTAGTTCTGGCCTATGGTGAGAAGTATGCCCATGGCTTGCAATATAATCTACTTCTAAATTATTTTTTTTTACAAAGGACGCGGTTTGCTCTCCTAGCCAAGTACCATAAGTATTATGAAATTGCAATAGATTTTCAGCGGATAAAAAAATAGCGTCCTTCAGTTGGTTTTGCATTTCCGTAGTATATGAAATACTACTGGTATGTTTGATGTCAAACTGCCATTTCCTCTTGTCTTTCCAAATATGACAATAGGCGAGGTCCAAACCATCAAGGGATGTACCCGACATTAAACCTATTATTTTATAAATTTTCATGTATACAACTTATTTGATAGTTACAGGTAGCTTTCCTTTAGCTTTTAGCTGTCCCAAAAAATGCTCGGTAGCAACATCCTGAAATTCCTTGAATTCTTGATATACAATTACAGTAGCTAGGGTGTTTTCTAAATCGAAAAACTTTAAGGCGTATGGGTTTCCATAATGATACAAAACCACATTTTTTTTATCAATAGTCTCTTTTATAAAATTGATTTCTTCCTCTAAAAAGCCAAAGTTGTTAGTCGGTTTTACTTGTGGAGGAGTCAACAATAGCAAAATCTGTTTCTCATCTTTAATTTCAGATTTCATTTGCTCTATAGATTTTTTAATTTCAGATAAATTTTCGTTTTCTCGAAACCTTTTAATGGTCAAGGTGCAATAATTCGTATTTCTAAATTCGGCAATATCCGTATCAGTTCCTTTCCAAACAGTAAGCGTTTCCTCGGCAATCTTTCTGTTTAATTCGCTAGCCTTTAAAAACTCAAGTCTTGTACTTACAGTTTCTACTTGAAGGGCTTTTTCCTTAAGCTTCCATACCCTCTCAAAACTTTCTTCTATTTGTTCATCTGAAGCCTTTTCAGCAATTGTTTCAATTCCTTCGGCAACATGTTCTGTAAAGCATAGGACATCGTTTCCTGCATCGAAGGCTAGCCATTCCAACGCTCCAGGAACTGTATAGTTTTTTGAAACTGCATGCATGTTCAAGGCATCCGAAATAACGGCTCCTTTAAAGCCCATTTCTATTCTGAGTATTCCTTTAATAATATCTTTGGATATACTTGAAGGGTGGTCTTTGCCACCTGCTAAAGCTGGAACGGATAGATGTCCCACCATTACCGCATCAACTCCTTCATCTATTAATTTTTGAAAGGGGTATAGTTCGTTTTCAAAGAGTTCTTCTTTTGATTTGTTGATTAAGGGCAAACCTAAATGTGAATCAATCTCTGTATCACCATGACCAGGAAAATGTTTTATACTGGTTAAAACACCTTCACTTTCGGTACCCTTTACATAAGAAATGGCTTTTTTGGTAACCAAGTCCCTATTTTCTCCAAAGGAGCGATAGCCGATTACAGGATTATTTGGATTATTATTGATATCTGCCACAGGGGATAAATTCCAATGGATTCCAGCTGCTTTGCAGTCTTTTGCAATATGTTTCCCCACTTCATAAATCAAATCACTTTTATCTTGGATTGCTCCTAAAGTAATGCCGTAAGGGTATTGTGGTGTTTTTTCAATGCGCATAGCTAACCCCCATTCGGCATCAATGGCGATCAATAATGGATTTTTAGAGATTGCCTGATACCTCTTAATTAATGCCTTGAGTGTTTCAAAACTACCTTCATTATAAATAACTTTTTTTTTGCCCTCATAATTGGTTGCAGCACTTGCCCGAGAATGAAAAAAGCAAAGACCTCCAACTCCTTGTTCCTTAATCAATTGTTCTAATTGTAGAATTTCCTCTTCAGTATCATTTATAAAAGCAGCGGGCATGAATAGTTGACCTATTTTTTCTTTAATAGAAAACGCATCTTTCGCTAAATTATAGTTAAGCATTTTATTCATCTTTCTCTTTTGCTTTACCGAAATCCGGGGGATATTTAATGTATCTAAGTAAAATAAATGCCGGTAGCGCTGCTAAGACTACCCAGATGAAAAACCCTTCATAGCCTAGCCATTCCTGCATAAAACCACTAATTAAACCGGGTAGCATCATACCCAAAGCCATAAAGCCAGTTGCTAGTGCATAATGGGAGGTTTTGGAGTTTCCTTCCGCAACATATATTAAGTACACCATAAACCCGGCTATTCCAAAACCATAACCAAATTGCTCTACAATGACTGTTCCTGTTACCGCCCATGCTTCCGTAGTTCCGGTAATCGCCAATAAGGCGTAAAGGGCGTTAGGTGCGTTAAGTGAAATCAGCATGGGTAGCATCCATTTTTTTAATCCATGTCTTGATATTAGTATTCCTCCTAAAATACCTCCAACAGTTAAAAAGATGACACCAATTGTGCCATAAATTGTACCCACTTCTGTTGTACTATAACCAAGCCCTCCAACAGACGTTGGGTCTAACAAAAAAGGGGATGCCATTTTTACTAGTTGCGATTCGCCTAGTCTAAAAAATAAGATAAACGTTATAGCTATTCCCATACCCGGTTTTTTAAAAAAGGAAACAAAAACCTCCCAAAAACCTTTAGGTTTTTCAAGAACAATTGCTGTTGAGCTTTCAAATTTTGGGGTAATAATGAAGTTGGATAATGTCATAATTAACATTATGGAGCCTGCGCAAATCATAGTGTAAGACCAAGCTTTTGTATTGTCACCATATTTGTTTTCCAAAAATCCCGCTAGTACTACTAATAGGCCCTGACCAGTTACATTGGCCAGTTTGTAAAAGACACTTCGCATTCCTACAAAAAAGGATTGCTTGTCTTCTGTAAGCCCAATCATATAGTAACCGTCGGTTGCAATATCATTGGTTGCCGAGGCAAAAGCTACCATCCAGAAACAGGCCAGACTCGTTACAAAAAAGATATTTGTTGGTAAGGTGAGGCCAATAGCCAATAGTGCTACGGAGGCTAGGAGCTGCATTCCTAAAAACCAATTACGTTTTGTGCTTTTTAAATCAACAAAAGGACTCCACAAAGGTTTTATCACCCAAGGTAAATACAGTAAACTTGTGTATAATCCTAAATAGGCATTACTGAAACCCAATCTCTTATACATAATAACAGACACGGTTACTACCAATGCATAGGGTAATCCCTGGGCAAAGTAGAGTGTTGGCACCCAGGCCCAAGCCCACTTGTTCTTCTGTATCATTTTTGGTCTATTTCCTTTAAACGTATTACTATTGGTTCAGATTCTCGTGCGTACCTATCCAAAAAGGTCAAGGCGAAATGTCTGCCTGAAATATTGTCTTTAGGGATAATTAGGGAATGATTACCTTCGCTTATATATATTTTTTCTTTCAGCTTCTTAATGGGATATTCTGTTTTCGCTTTTTTTCCAGATGCATAAATCAGCGCATATTCTGCTCCCTCCGGGTTGTTTAGATTTAAATGAATGGCTTCTTTGTTTTGAAAGCTAGAACTAATTATAGTTTTTATTTTTACATCCGTTTTGTACAAAGGAGTAATAGGTGTTAATGCAGGTAAACTATAATATTTCTCTTTTAAATAACTCACAACATCTGCATTATCGTTCATTAGTGATTTTGCGCTGAAAAGGATGTTTCCACTCACCTTTGGTGTGTTTCTGGCTAGTTTAAATTGGTTGGGGAGCTCTTTTTTATCGTTCCAAGCGGCATCACTGTTATTACGGACCTTGTATGCTCCATTTCCAATATATAGATTAGTTCCATTAGTATTCTGGGCCCACCAGTCAACTATTTTCCGATGTGATGCAACAGGCAAATCCATACTCCAATAGACTTGTGGTGCTATATAGTCTATCCAACCTTCCCGCATCCATAATATAGGGTCTGCATATAGGTCATCATAGGTGGTTTGTCCAGCTCTGGTGTCCGAACCTCTTGGGTCGGTAGAATTGTTTTTCCAAACCCCGAATGGACTAATGCCCAACTGGACCCATGGTTTTGCAGACTTTATAGTTTGATGTACATTCTTGACCAAAGAATCAACATTGCTTCTTCTCCAATCGTCCAAGGATTGATTCTTCTGCGCATAACTCTTAAAAGCTAGCGAATCATTGAATCTTTCATCTTTTATTTTATATGGATAGAAATAGTCATCAAAATGAATGGCATCCAAATCATAGTTGGTCACCACTTCATTAATTACTTGAGAAAAACGATTTCTGACCTCTGGAATACCTGGGTTGTAATAGTATTTTTTTCCGTATTGTAGCATCCATTCGGGATGCATAAAGTAATCATGTGTTGGACTTAAAATATCGGTTTTTAAGTCAAAACTGGCCCTGTAGGGATTAAACCAAGCATGAAACTCCATCCCTCTTTGGTGCGCCTCTTCAATCATCCAATCTAAAGTATCTTCTTCCCAAAGCGCCTCTTTTCCTTCCTTACCCGTAAGAAATCGTGACCATGGCGCAAAATCCGACTTGTAGAATGCGTCGCCAGCAGCCCTTACTTGAACAATTACCGCATTATAATTTAGATTATGATAAAAATCTAGAATTTTCAAATAATCTTCCTTTTGCTTTGCGGGAGTGTCATTACCGTTTTTTGGCCAATCAATATTTACCACAGTAGCAATCCAAACACCTCTAAATTCGATTTTAGGTTGTGGAATCCCTGACTTTAGGATACCGCAGGAATTAAAGCAAAAAAGAACTGAAAAAAGTAATAGATATTTTAGCATAGGAAATAAAAAAAGGTCTATTTAACACTAAAATAGACCTTTTTATCAAGGTTAAAAATTAATTGAATTGGTGTCGCACAAATGCCTCCATCGCGGCGTAGGAAGATAAACCTAGGGCCTTGTATTTGTTGGCCGTATCTCTATTGCGTTCCTCCGCTCGCATCCAAAACTCTCTTGCATCATCGCCTTGAAACATTACGCCATCCTTTTGGGATTGGTGGCAGAAAATTGCATTTCTTTTCTTTAGTACTTGGCTAGGACTCATGGGAACGGCCATTTCTATTTCATTAATGTCCCATTCATGCCATGCCCCTCTGTATAACCACAGCCAGCAGTCTTCTAGGAAGGGTTCGGACTTTAGTCTTTCTATAGCTTCTAATACTGCGTCCAGACATACTTTATGTGTTCCGTGTGGATCTGCCAAGTCTCCAGCTGCATAAATTTGGTGGGGCTTTATTTGGGTTATAATATCCATCATTATCATCACATCTTCTTCCCCTAGATTATTCTTTTTAATTGTTCCGGTTTCATAAAACGGAAGATCCAAGAAATGTACATTTGCATCTTTTAGTCCCATGTAACGTGTAGCTGCGTAAGATTCCCCACGTCGAATATTACCTTTCAATTTTCTGACTTCGGG
>JBARUM010000451.1:0-1885 GCA_049645725.1 Maribacter sp. | reverse complement strand
ACCATGGTCACCTTCTTTTTTTATTTTTCTGTTGTTCCTGGCTATAGAAACCTCCCCGATTATAGCCAAATTACTTGCGCCTAAAGGTGAATATGATATAAAGCTGCAAGAGGAGGAAAGCATATTGTCTTCATGGGTTGCACAAAAAGTCGCACAACGCAAGTTTATAGTTGTAACCGACGGGGAAATCAACCAAAAGATCTATGAGGATTTAAAAGGTGAAGAAGAACTGTATGGCTATAAAAAGAAGAAAGCAGAAGAATTGCTTCGCTTACAGGCAGATAAGTTCCATAGCAAACAAATAGAGCGTTTGTAAGGAAAAAAAGGATAAATTCCTAGTTACTGCCATAACCTCATTTTTGTAAAGTATGGTCCTATATAAGTTATGGTACTTACCTCAAATAATGTTTTGAGGTACTCTTACTGCTAAAAAAGCATGTACTAAAGCTTTTCCTAAACTATATTTGCCACTTATGGCAACGTTACAGGAAAGAAAAAGAAAAAAGAGGAGATTCTATAACATCTTGATCATCATTGTCTTTATAATTATAGTTGCTACGGCATTTATAATAAATTCATAAATGGGTGATTTTAAACAGACAAGAATTACAACACTAAGTAGTTTCATAATTACCAAAAATGAATGGAAAAACTAAGAAAAGAAAGGGTCTAAGGCTTCTTGGTAAAATTTTATTCGGGTTATTTGTTTTGTTCGTTATCCTAATTTTGACAATTAGAACTCCGTGGGCGCAGCAATTAATTGCAACCGAAATTACACAGTTTGTTAGTACTAAGACGAATACCAAAGTAAGTGTCGAAAAGGCATTCTTAACCTTTTCTGGAGATATACAACTAGAAAAAGTATACCTAGAGGGTAAAGAAGGAGATACGCTTCTTTATTCTGGCTCTTTACAACTAGATCTTCCTTTTTATCCTTTATTATTTAAAAATCAACTATCCGTAGATGATGTTGTATCGGAGGGCTTAGTGGCAAATATTAAAAGAGGAACGAACGCCGAAACCTTTAATTTCTCTTTTTTATTGGATGCTTTTTCCTCACCTAAAGATACCGCTACTGTCTCAGAACCTATGGCCATTACTTTGGGCGATTTTAACTTTACAAATTGGAAAGTAAGTTATAAAGATGAATTCTTGGGAACGGATTTACGCTTGACAATCGGGAAGTTAGCTACCTCTTTTGATACGTTCAATTTAGAGCAAATGAAATACCATCTCTCAGAGCTTATTCTAGAGAACACCAGTGTTTTCTACACGCAGCACCACGCTTTTCCCCAGACATCCGACACTACCAATACCCTACTACCCTATATTGACTTAGAAGATGTAGTCATTACTAATCTAAAATTAAAGTACAACTCGGCACCCGACGACCTGAATACAAATCTAAATCTAGGTACCCTTAGCCTTACCGATGTTTTGGCCGATGTTTCCGAGAACCGTTACGAAACGGATCATTTAATATGGCAAAACTCAGAGGTGGACTTGCAACTTCTTGGTACAACTGCTGATGAAATAGAAACAAATACTTCTAGCGATTTTGCTTGGCCAGAATTTATTCTTTCGGCAGCCGAAGTAACGGTGGAAAACAACACAGTTAAATTTTCGAGAAACGGCACTTCCATAATAAATAAAGGATTTGGCTTTGACCCTAACGCCTTTAAAATTCAACAATTATTTTTAAAGGCTAACGATTTTAGTTACAGACCAAAAAAATTCAATATTGCCGTAGCTGATTTTTCGTTTTTGGAATCAAGCGGCATCCATTTAAATAAATTGGCATTCGAAGCAAGTTTATCAGAAACCGAAGCTAAATTAGCGGATTTGGAGTTACTTATCAATCAAAGTTCAGCAAATGCCGATGTGG
>JBARUM010000450.1:0-2760 GCA_049645725.1 Maribacter sp. | reverse complement strand
AGTATGGCAAAATTAATTCTTAACGATTTAAGGGAGTTTCGCAGCTTTGAGGGCAAGTCGCTACCCGTAGGCGATTGGATTACCATTACTCAGGAAATGATCAATGATTTTGCGAAGGCCACCTTGGATTTTCAGTGGATACATGTTGATGTAGAAAAGGCCCAAAAACATTCACCGTTTAAAAAACCAGTGGCCCACGGCTTTATGTCGGTTTCTTTATTGTCAAAGCTATTGGGTGACCTTGTTCAGGTTAAATCGGTCAGAATGGGCGTGAATTATGGATTGAATAGAGTACGCTTTCCAAATCCGGTATTGGTCGATAGCAAATTACGTTTAAATGGAAAAGTAGCTACTATTGAAGACTATGCTGAAAACGGTGCTAAGGTTACATGGCATTGTTCTGTAGAAATTCAGGGTTCGGAAAAACCTGCTTGTGTGGCGGAATTCGTTAGTTTAATGTTCGAGTAAAATCATGCTATTTTCATGATTGCCATAGTATCGGACGCATATTATTTCGTATATTAAATGGTTACTCAAAAGAAACCAAACCAATGACCAGACTCTTCGATTTATTGAATCATCAACTAGAAAATAGACCGCTAGAAGCTTCAATAAGTGGTAGGGATAAAGATGGGAATTGGAAATCCTATAGTACCCAAGAAGTAAAGGATATTGCAGAGAAAGCTGCGGCTGGATTGCTAAAGCTAGGTCTTGTCCCCAGGGACAAGGTTGCCATTGTAGCCTACAAGAACAGACCGGAATGGGTCATTATGGATTATGCCATTCAGATGGCGGGTATGATAAGTATTCCGCTGTATCCTACCATCAGCGTTTCGGAATATGAATATATTATAAACGAGGCAGAAGTAAAGGCGGTCTTCTGTGGTGGTTTAGATCTTTTTGATAAACTAGCCGAAACTCAAAAAGCGGTATCAACATTAGAACACATTTATACATTTGATGGGTTAGATGATAGCCCATTTTGGGAAAGTATTTTTGATAAGGAGGGTATTTCTGGTTTGGAATCGGTCAAAAATCAAATAAAAGAAGAAGATTTAGTAACTATTATTTATACATCGGGAACTACTGGAAACCCTAAAGGTGTCATGCTTAGCCACGGGAATATCTTGCATATCGTTACCGCAACTTCCAAACTCTTAGTGGCCAAACCAAAAGAAAAAGTGCTAAGTTTCCTCCCGCTTTGCCACATTTATGAAAGAGCGGTTTCCTTTTGCTATTTTTATAAGGGGGTTTCGGTTTTTTTCTGTGGAACGGACAGTCTCAGTGGACCCGATGGGGACTTGGCAGTTGTGAAGCCTGTAGCTTTTACTACTGTTCCAAGATTATTGGAAAAAATTTATGAAGCTATTTATAATAAAGGTTTGGCACTGGAAGGGATTAAAAGAAAACTATTCTTTTGGGCTTTGAGCCTCACTGATGATTATAAAATAGGTCAGCAATTATCCTTTGGTGAAAGACTAAAATGGAAATTGGCCGACAAATTGATTTTCAGTAAATGGAGGGCAGCTTTAGGCGGTAACGTCAGGCAAGTTATTACCGGTGCCGCTCCATGTCCTGTTAAAATATTACGTGTCTTTTGTGCCGCAGGAATACCAATTCGGGAAGCTTACGGATTAACGGAGACGTCGCCCACGCTAACCGGAAATACCTTGGAGCCAAATGGTACTGTAATAGGAACAGTTGGTTATGCAATTGACGGTGTTGAGTTGTTCATTGACAAAAAATCTGGCGATTATCAAGAAGATGAAGGTGAAATTCTTGCTCATGGTCCCAATGTAATGCTTGGTTACTACAAGAAACCAGAAATTAACAAGAAGGTTTTTAAAACCATAGAGGGTAAAAAATGGTTTTGTACCGGCGATATTGGAAAGTTGGTCAATGGACCCGGGGGAAGAAAATTTTTAAAGATTACCGATAGGAAAAAGGAACTATTAAAAACCTCAGGAGGTAAGTATGTTGCCCCGGCACCTATTGAGAACCGAATTAAAGAAGACTTTCTAGTGGAACAGATGATGGTGATAGGGGATAAGCAGAAATTCGTTTCCGCATTAATAGTGCCCTCAGAGGAAGCTCTTAAGAACTGGTGCCTTCACAAAAAAATGAACTGGACCTCTTTGGAGGAAATGGTCGTTCATGAAAAAGTGATACGTAAATATCAAAAAGTTATTGATGGCTATAATCCAGAATTCGGACATATAGAGCAAATCAAGAAATTTAGATTGATCGCCACACCATGGCTTCCCATTCACGAAGATGGCTCCGATGCCGAATTAACGCCTACTTTAAAATTGAAAAGAAGAATTATTAGGGAAAAATATAGCAGTGAAATAAGTACAATCTATAAAGTTTAAAATCTGGTAGACCAGTACTTATTGGAATCCTCTTATTCTCAAAAATAGAAGAGATTGTTTAAAACAGCCGGTCTCACTGTAACTTCGAGCCTTGCGGCTCCGCTCAAGATAAATTAGAATCGAGAAATTAAAACCTCATTTGATTCAAGAAATCTCGACTCCGCTCGATATGCCAGAAAAGTTAAAACCTAGATTTTTTTACGCAGCGTCTTAAATTAAACTGGTAAAAGCTTTCTTTATCATTTTTCTGGATAAACTTCTCGTACAACCCTTTTTAACTAAAAAACCTTCAAACCAAATAAGAGTTTGAAGGTTAATAGTGACCTGGCTGGGGCTCGAACCCAGGACCCTCTCCTTAAAAGGGAGATGCTCTACCAACTGAGCTACC
>JBARUM010000449.1:0-7160 GCA_049645725.1 Maribacter sp. | reverse complement strand
ATCGTTATGTATGCTTTGGTTGTTTTTGATAGCCTGTAATACCAGAAATCCAAACCTAGAGGGAAAGTTTACCACAAACACAGGAATCTTTCTGCAAGAAGACAAAAAAATAGAGTTGCCAACTACTATTCACATTGATGAAAATGTAACTGTCGTTAAATACTTTGGCTATATAGATTCCCTGATCAGTTGCTATGATTCTTTGGTTCCCTATCCACTATCGGAACATCTATTGGTGCAGCACAATCCCTGGGTTATCGATACTTTGGCCAATACAGATTATTACCGAATGATAGAACGGGATTCATTCATATATGACCAACGAAAAATGATTGTTTTACCTAAGGGAAGTACACTACAAGTGCCAGATTCTACAACAGCCTGTAAAATACTTCAAGACTTTGAACGTACCGAGATCGATATCAATATTCCTGAATTTAAACTATGCATATATCAAGATTCCATTTTAAAATATACTTTCCCCGTTCGCGTCGGTCAGAACCGGAAACGGTACTTGGCCATGGGTAATCGTAAAACTGATTTGCGCACTAAATCAGGTCAAGGAACTATCATCAATCATGTGAAGGATCCTGATTTTTATAATCCGGTGGACGGAAAGCAATTTTTTATTACAAAAAGGGATGATGGTACAACAACTATGATGCCCCAGATACCCTGGATAGAAACGGAAATCAATGGGATACGGAACGGTCAAATGATACACCCTACAACGAACCCGATAACTCTGGGTAAGGCTTATTCCAATGGTTGCATAGGTACAACGGAGGCAGACGCTTGGGTCATTTATTATTATGCTCCTTTAGGTACGAAAGTTAAAATCCGTTATGATTTAGAGACTTATGATGAAGGTATCGTAGTATCAATTTTCAAAGATATTTATGGATATGTTGATTAACCTCCTTCGTACCTCTTTAGTTTTTGCTGAAGGGCCCATATTTGACTTTGCATTTTCTGTGTGCGTTCTAATAAATGGTAAATAGCCTCAATGCCTTCCCTATTAATGTTAAGATCTTGGTACAGACGTATTAGTTTTTCCACTTTAGGGAGTTCTTCCAAAACAATGAACTGCTCTTTATCCCGTACCTGTAGGCTTACCAAGTCATAGGTTTGTAATTCTAGAATAAAGGTTTTTTCTATTTTATGGCTTTTACAAAAATCGGTTAGGTGTATTAAATGGGTTTCCATGTTCTTAAAATTAGAGATTGGTTGCTACCAATTGTTGAATGAGTTCCCTTTGTTTCGCCGTAAGTTTAGAAGGTATCTTAACACCATAGGTAATGAACAGATCACCAAATTGCCCCTCTTTTTTATATTTTGGTAATCCTTTTCCTGTCAGTTTTACTTTGGTTCCGTTTTGAGTTTCGGGTTTTACCTTTAATTTTACTTTTCCGCTCAAGGTATCGGTTGTGATTTCCCCACCTAAAATGGCTGTGGTCAAAGGTATTTCTACTGTTTTGTAAAGATTGGCTTTTTCACTTCGGAAAGCTGTATTGTTCAATATTTTAAAAGTGATGTAGAGGTCGCCTTTAGGGCCATTGTTTACTCCGGGACCACCATGTCCGGTAATCTTTATGGTCTGACCGTCTTCTACTCCTGCGGGAATGGTAATGCGAATATTCTTATTATTTACGGTAAGGGTCTGCTTGTGGGTAGTAAGTATATCCGTCAGGTTCAACTGAAGCTCGGCATTGTAATCCTGTCCACGAAATTTTACCCCTTGCCTTGAAGAACGGAATCCACCACCCCCGAACATACTTTCAAAAAAATCCGAAAAATCACCTGTCGATTGCCCTTCGCTATAAGTATATCCACCAAAGCCGGTATCTCGTTGGCGACGCGCTTTTTTCTGCTTTTCGAATTCCTCGGCATGTTGCCAGTCTTTACCGTATTCATCGTATTTTTTACGTTTCTCCGGGTCGCTAAGTACCTCGTTCGCCTCATTTACCTGTTTAAACTTTTTTTCTGCTTCTATATCGTTTGGGTTGAGGTCGGGGTGGTATTTTCGAGCTAATTTCCGGTACGCTTTTTTAATATCGGTTTCCGAGGCTTTTTTTGTAATTCCGAGAACATGATAGTAGTCTATGAATTCCATAATCAGTATTCGCTTATTTGTATTATTTTGAAATTAAATAATATTCATGTACGAGCAAAACTAAAGTCCAAATCAAAGAATACATATGATAATTGTCATTACTTATTTGGCTCAATGTTCCATTTGACGTTATGAATGATCGTGTAATATCTACCTTACCTTGCGAAGTATCCAAATCAAATCTTGACTTTTTTTAAAAAATTAGTTTGTATGATAGTTTTTGCATAGAAAAATCAAGGTATTTGTTGATGGTTAGTTGCGGTTAAGTATGTATACATTTCCCCTTTATTATACTTATTTCTGTTAAGCGTTCTGGACAGGATGCTGTCGCTGTAATTTCTCATTGACCCACATCATATTGTTGGTTATAAATGATTTACAGTATAAAATAGGTTTGCTTAAAATGCAGTTAGCTGACATATGATTTTTAGTCTTAATGTCGGACAGATTCAATTGAAATAGAACCAGTAGTATCAAATAAGATGCTTTGAAAATCGTCATTCTCAGATTCAAATCGATACCGGGATTGAAATTCCTTCGAAGTTTTGAATGGGTTAGAATTTTTTAAAAAAGCTTACCAAGGACTTTTGCGCTGGTATCGAGCGAAGCATCTATAAAAGAAGGCCTAGCAGGTTGTTCCAATATTCGGAAAAGATAAGATTGGACCTATCAAACTCCCTTAACATTCGACCAAGACCATTTCATAGTGTACAGTATGCCCTTGGAAGTCTGCAAGCTATCGAGAAGTTCCCGAAGTAAAGTATACCACGATTCTGGTTAAGGGGCACCGGACAAGGGTATTGTGCTTCGCAGTCCTCAAACAATTACGGATATAAACTAAATGTGGCCTATTCTATAACTGGAGTCTTCCAGCGTATTAACATAAGAACTGCTCCAGTGCATGGCATACATTACCATAAGGATATAAAGGAGCCACTGAAGAACTGCACGCTTATCCGCGACCGTGGTTACCTTTCTGCCGAATACCAACTCAACCTGTTCTAGATCAGAAGTACAAAACTCGATATGCCGTACCCAGGAACCGAAAGAATTAAAGGTGACAACCCTATATCTAAATGAAAGTCGAGAAAAAGAATGGGAACCTTGTTCTCATAATTGTACGACCAGTTCACGAAACGAAGAAACTATGCAAAGTCGTTCAAAGCCTTCAAAACAAGAATACTATCCAAAACATCTGCTCTGACAATAGTTCAGTTTATCAACAAGGTGATATTCTATCGAAATATCAACAACGTCAAAATAAACATTATTTAAAATACACAACAGGTTATTTTTTTTGGTTGAATAAGTAACCAATCATATCAAAATAAAGGCCTCTATTTAAATAGAGGCCTTTTGAGATTTTACAATAGCAAAACTACCAATTTTCGATTTCCTTCTTAAGGTCTTCTTTTTTCTTACCAGTCTTCTCTTGAAGTTTACCAAGCATTTCATCAAATTTACCTTCTGTAAAAGTAGTATCGTCATCAGTGACGTTACCGTATTTTTGTTTGAACTGCCCTTTTACCTGTTTCCATTTTCCTTCCAATTGATCTTTATTCATGATTCTATTTTTAAGATTAATATTTATTACACTTACTTCTAAAGTATTATTATTTGCGAACTCTAATTGACGTAGAAAGACATTGCATTGATTCAAAAAAAACTTTGGTCCTTTTATAAGCCCGCCAACGGAACAGCTCTTTTGAAGTCAAGATTTTTTTTATTCCGTCAAGTTCAGATTACAAAGCTGATTAATTTCCGTTAACCTTACCGTTCTAACTGTATTCATTATGGAAAAAATTAAAGAGAAATTAAATTGGAAAGCAGCTAAAAGTTCACCAGTAGCTACTAAACAAAAAAATAATAATAGTATTCGGAACCAAATCACTAGTAATACCGGTGATAAAAACCCTTTAGAGACCGTAATAGTTGCAGGTATTCTATTGGCTATCGTTGGTTTCTTTCTTTTTTTCGTAAACGAAATGAGCTAATCCCTTTATAAATAATTGAACATACCTTTCATGGACATCCCAAGTATTAAGAATGAAGAACAGTACAAAGCCTTACGAGAAAAAGGTTATAGCAAGGAAAAATCCGCCAGAATTGCAAACACTCCCAATGCGGAGAAAAAAGGAGGTGAGGCAAAACCCTATGAAAAGGGAACCAGGGAAGAACTCTATGAACGGGCACAGGAGGTAGGTATAGAAGGTCGTTCTAAAATGGATAAAAAAGGATTAATAAACGCCTTAAGAAACAACTAAAAATTAGATTTTCTAATTTTACTTTTCACCAAAAAAAATGAGCACCATTGATCCTAAAGTAATCCGTCAAATATTCGTCCTCATATTAATAGTGTTGATGGGAGGGCTTATTTTTACAGAAATGGCTCCTTATTTGTCTGGAATACTCGGAGCTATTACAATGTATGTGCTTTTGAAAAAAGGCATGGACAAATTATTAAAGAAAGGCTGGCATCCAAATCTTGCGGCCGGACTCCTAATGGTCATATCCTTTTTAGCGATCTTAATACCAATAACAGGTGCCATTATCATGTTGGGCAACAAAATTAGTAAGGCCAGTAAAAATTCAGAAAAGGTACTTCAAGCATTAGGACTTAATTCAAAATCCTCCTATTTATCAATTACATTTATCTTAAAAAAGTCGGAAATTCATCTTTATCATTTATTTTAGAACAGAACACATCTAATTTAATTAACTATGGTATGTCCAATTATTTAAATTTTCCTACGCGAGCTTTTCAGAACGAAATTCAATCTTACCCCAAAACAATATATGTAAATAGTTATGGATAAAGTTCTAGGTTTAGGTTTTAATTCCTTAATCTATTTTATCCTAAAGTCAGTATTGATTCCTGTGTTTTAGAATTTTAAATGTAGTTATTAAGGACCTTGTTGTTTATATAAAGTAAGAAACACGTGCTTATTTAAAATGCTTAAATGTTTTTACAAATAAGTAAGGTCATTCTTGTTGATGACTACGAAGATGATAGGCTCTTGTTTTTCATGGCGCTCAATACTCTAGAGTTGCTGTAGGAACTTTTGTTATTCGAAGTTGGCCATAGGTTAATGGATTACGTGGAAAAATTAGGTAATGACCTATCGACCATAATTTTTCTTGACCTGGGTATGCCAAGAATAGAATGTTTGTGATTTCCATTGGCCGCAGAGATAAAGGAAAGCAACTACCCAAGGAACTGTTCGTGCTTCATACTGATTAGTTTTACACGCCTTTGAGTGTTCAAATTCGGAAAGATGACCTGCACTGAACCATCCTGACCACAGCGAAAGTACATTTCAATTTTCTTCTACAGATGTACTTCAACAATAATCGAAAGAAAGTCTCTTTAATTGCATCAAAACTATTCTGTTTTGCACCAAGATATATAGACTAATCCCTGTAATTTTAAGCTAAGGATGACATCGCAACAAGATAGACTATTTGTGTATTTCATCAATAGTATAAAATTTAAAAACACATATTATGAAAATTAAAAATTCAATCATGATAGTCACACTATTATTAATGACTATCGGAACATTTGCACAGAACGAAGACGATCAACGCATTATGGACGATGCCCAGGATGCCAAACAAGAATTATTGGATAAGGATCCCGGATTAGAGCAATTCTTTGAGAGCTCCGCAGGATATGCCATTTTCCCCAATGTTGGAGAAGGTGGATTCATTATTGGTGCTGCTTCTGGCAACGGTGTAGTTTACGAAGACGGTGCGGCCACGGGCATGGCAAATCTTAAAAAAATAGATGTCGGTTTTCAAATCGGAGGACAAGCTATTGTAGAAGTAATCTTCTTTGAAGATGAAGAAGCACTGACCGAATTCAAAACCGACGAATTTACGCTTGCAGGTGAGGTATCAGCTACTGCCGTAAAGACCGGTGTATCCAAAAATCTTAATTATAGTGACAGTGTTCTTGTCATTGCAATGCCCAAAGCAGGCGCCATGGCGGATGCTTCAGTAGGAGGGCAGCGTTTTAAGTATACACCAATAAATGAAGTGAGGTAACACTTTTAAGTTTCCCATTAGAAAGGTCGGCTAAATGCCGACTTTTTCATTACAAATGAACCTATTAAAAACTGACTCCTCATAAAGATGCTCTCTTATATTATCTGTTAGTTTTCTTACATCCTAAGTACAAAAAGGCGTTACTTCTAATTCCTTCGATGCGAATAATTTTATAAGATTGATTGTTACCAATATTCAAGAAAGTAAACAATTCTTTGGCCGTACCTACTTCTTTCATAAACTTCCTGAATAATGAAAAAAGGTCGGTGAAGTGTTTGGAATGTTTAATAATACTACTTGAATTCTTTCAATTCATCAGCGGTTCCTTTACTTAAAAATTTAAGGAATTGAAGTAAAATTGTGAACCCACGAGACTTCAGTAGAACCCAATTATATGTCGGGATAGTATACTTAAGAGGTTTATTGTTGGAAGTTTTGAAATATGGAATATGATGAGTAATCCTTTTTGCGACCATATTTATGGAATATTGAAGCTTTAGTCGAAATGTCTCATCCACAATCTCTTTTATTAGTTTCGTTAATTGACTTTTACGCGACACCTTGATTTTTTTTTTGAGAAAAGCGGAATTGGTAAGAGTTTGTAGCTATATTAATGTATGGAATATTCCAAAAAAACATAAACTTCACAATGCTTTTCTCCAAGATAAAGTAGCAAGCATCAACCCAAAAAGATAAAGCCCGACTTCTAAAATTTAGATTTCACCTTCTTACGGGCGGATAGACTTGAACTCGCGAACCTTGTGAGACTAGATTCCAGGCTTGGTGTTTTTACTAATTTTACCATAACCTTGTTTTTTACTTAATTCGCTTTAATTGGACCAAAAAAATATGAAGCACAAAACAGCTCTATTTCTTTTAAAAAACTATACTAAACTGCGTTCAATGCTAAAACAAAAAAAGCTTCCAATTTCTTGGAAGCCCTTTATTTACTAGCGGTCTGGACGGGACTCGAACCCGCGACCCCCTGCGTGACAGGCAG